>JAIOTT010000208.1 GCA_021106655.1 Bacteroidales bacterium | reverse complement strand
TAAAACTTGTACATACTATTCACAAAGAAGATAATTTCATTCCTGATATCATTTATGCCTCTTTACGTGGCGGGGCTTATCTTGCGAATGTTTTCAGCGAATATTATAAACTTGTACGAAAAAATGGCAGGCCGATATTCTATGCTGCAGTTGTTGCACGTTCATATACAGACGTTCGTGAGCAATCAAATGTAATGATTGATGGTTGGACATATTCTCCGGAATATTTACGCACAGGAGATAAAATTTTACTTGTTGATGATATTTTTGATACAGGGAAAACCATAAATAAATTGTGTGAAGTAATAATGGATAAAGGAATTCCAAGAAACGACTTAAAAATTGCAGTACATGATTATAAGGTGCCAGTCTACAAAGAAGAACATTTACCTTTTCAACCTGACTACTATTGCAGAAAACATGTGATAGATTCACCGGAAAATGATACCTGGATTCATTATATGAGTCATGAATTTGTAGGTTTAACAATTGATGAAATACTGGAGAATTATACAGATTCGGAAAGCAGGGAAATTCTGAGAGAATTAAAACTTGAGAATTGAAAGCAAATTTATTACTAAACAAAAAGGCTGTCCGTAGTAAGTGGACAGCCTTTTTTTAGAATATGTATCCTGATTTAGAGTAATTGTATTGAACTGGCATCTTCAGCAGAAGTCTCCCAGATCCATTTATCGGATGTAGCTGTAAAGAAGGAAAAATCACTAATTCCCGATGAATTATAAAAATCAAGAATATGAGTAGATGATAGATTTGAATAAAAATCATCAGAAGAAGAAAACTCAAGAGGAATAGTGACCGCATTGATATCGTAATAATAGATTCCGGAAAGCCCTCCCATTATCAGCAATTTATTTGTTGAATCTGATTTCTCAACAATTATCATTGGTATTGAGTATACAGCAGCTGTGCTTCCAGAAGGTGTAAGGACGATGCTGAGATGTTCACTTGAATCTGCATTATTAATTTGTGTAAAATTTGATACTAAATTATTCGTTGAGGAAATCAGAATCCCTTCATTAGTAACAAGATAAATAATGCTATTATAGGCATATGCGCCGATTATAGGGGAATCTTTGGCGGCATTGTCGGTATTGTTAAAAGCATCGTTATCGAGTTCTTTTATTGTACTCCATGCCCCGAAAGTGATAAAGCGATTAATGAATCCCTTTGTTTCATCATAAAACACGAAGATGAAATGTTTATTCGCACTATTATCAACTAAATGAACACTTGTTGCTGGGAACGAGGAAGCGAAGGAACAAACAAGTGTTGAGGTTTGTGCACTTGCATTTATTGTATATATTTCAATCTTTTCTGAAACTTGATTATAGATAATTGCATACACAACAGAACCGTCAAACTTGATATCTATAAGATCGACATTCTCTAAATTGTCAGTAATCGCAGTCGCTGCACCGGGATTAGTGAATGATCCTACATACACAGTTTTTCCAGTACCAGGAGAATCTACAACTGATGAGTATACTAAATGGTTAGGTGACCCAGGAACAAAAACTGCCTCGGAAACAGGTTTAGGAAAATCGACTGATTGCCAGGTTGGGTTTGAAGTGATAATATCTGCCTTCTTAACTGAAGTGCCATGTAGAATATACATAATATTTCCATCTTTATAGAGTATGTTCCTTACAGCTTCTACAGCAAGTTTAGAATCCTCTATATCAGTAGTTTTTGATATAGTTAGGAATATTCCGGGACCATCAAGATTACATGATAGAATTCCAATAAATAAAAGTAAGGATATTATTAATAAAACTTTTTTCATGAAAGATTCTCCATTATTGAGTATATTTAACCGTTGCTTGAATTGACAGGAAATTTGCATATGATGTTTTACTGCTGTTTTCACCAAAATAGAGTTCTGGAATAAACCAATATGCAGTTTTAAGTCCAACCCCCCATTCATCGTTTATATTCCAGTATACACTTATTTCAGGTTTAACCATTACACCAAAATAATGCTGATCATCATATGAGCTATAAATACCTCCAGCTGAAAAAGAAACCGGAAGGTCTATATTACCTTCAAGTAAATAATATGATACTCTCGCAAGTGCTGGAATTGAGAGGTATAAGCTGGTATCAAGAGATCTGGCAAATCCGTAACCAAGCTCAACACCAACTGAAGATTTATGATCAAGAAAAGCTTCCCAGCCAAGAGAAACATATCCCCCTAGTTTCATGGATCCAGTATCTATAGGAGTGGTTTCTTCAGGACTCCATATAAATAAATTTATTAGCGGCCCCGCACTTAATGAGTAAATCTGGTCTCCCAGATCGTATCGGTATAAGGGCGGTTCGAAAGAAATTTCTTCAGTAACAGGTTGCTCCTGTGCAGAAACTCCAAAAATAGAAATTAATAAGAAAAATAACAAAAAATATATCAATTTTTTCATTAAAGAACTTCCTTGTAGTGTTGAGAATACCATGTAAAACCTCTTAACATAAGCATGATAGCAGAATGCATAATCCTCTTCAACTCATTTTTGGAACTTGCAGAAGCTAATAAAAACCTTGAAAATT
>JAIOTT010000130.1 GCA_021106655.1 Bacteroidales bacterium | reverse complement strand
TGCGCCAGAGATTTTTCGTATTAAGAAATATTATCCATACCTATTGAGCGGATATATTTTATTGCCTCACTAAAACCGATTACATCAGCAACGTTTGGTGTACCTGCTTCGAACTTGAAAGGAAGCTGATTATATGTTGTTTTTTCAAAACTTACATTATTAATCATCTCTCCACCTCCCTGATAAGGAGGCATCTCATTCAGGTATTTTTCCTTGCCATACAAAGTCCCAACACCCATAGGACCGTATATTTTATGAGAAGAGAATGTATAAAAGTCACAGTCAAGTTCCTGTACGTCAATCTTCATATGGGGGATGGCCTGTGGGCCGTCAATCAGAACCGGGATATTTAGGTCGTGGGCTTCTTTAATTACTTCTTTAACCGGATTGATAGTTCCAATAGCATTTGAAACATGCGATATTGCAACAAGCTTTGTTTTGTCGTTTAATAACTTTTGATATTCTGAAAAAATGATCTCTCCTGAATCTGAAATTGGAATAACCCTGAGCTTTGCTCCACTTTGTTCACACATAAACTGCCATGGAACTATATTTGAATGATGTTCAAGAGTAGAAACAATAATTTCATCCCCTTCCTTAAAAAACTTTTTCCCAAAAGAAGAGGCTACAAGATTTATTGAATCCGTTGTTCCTTTTGTAAAAATTATTTCATGTGCATTTTCTGCATTGATAAATGTTTGAACATTTTTTCTTGATTCCTCGTATGCTACTGTCGCTTCTTCTCCCAGAAAATGAGCAGCGCGATGAATATTACTGTTCTGTTCCATGTAATATTTGCTTAATGCCTGTATTACAACTGATGGTTTTTGGGTTGTAGCAGCATTATCAAAATAAACCAGTGGTTTTCCGTATACTTCCCGCTGCAGAATGGGGAAATCTTTTCTGATCTTATTGATATCTATATTCACTGTTAAATTTTTTAGTTATTTGTTTTTAATAAGCTCATATCTATGTCGAACTGTACAGGTTGTTCCTGACTTGAACAATGCAGCACACATTGATCACAAACAGACAATTCACCTCTGAGTCGTTTTTTTACCATATCATCAATCCTGTCTCTAAGAGCATCAATAGAAATGTGATTGATAACTTCGGCTGCAAAGGCATACATCAATAATAACTCGGCATTTCTCTCCTCTATACCTCTGGATCGAATATAAAATAAAGCTTCAGTATTCAGTTGTCCAACAGTAGCACCATGACTACATTTAACATCATCAGCATATATTTCAAGAAAAGGTTTAGTGTCTATTTTTGCTGTGTCAGTTAATAGGATGTTTTGATTTTTCTGAACAGCATTTGTGTTTTGTGCATCTCTTCTTACATGTACATGTCCGTTAAATACTCCTGTGGCTTTTTCATCAAGTATACCTTTAAAGAGTTTTTTGCTGTTACAATTTGGTTTCACATGATCTATGTAAGTGTAATTGTCGATATGCTGTGTTTTATCCATCAGGTATAATCCCAGAATATTTGTTTCACATCCCTCACCATTGAGTTTAACATAGGTGTTATTGCGGATCAAGCCTCCATTTAGTGAAATGGCATTATATAAAAGCTTACTGTTTGATTTTTGATGAAAATAAGTTGAATTAATTATTGTTGAATCATTGTTAATATTCTGGAGTTTATTATGATTGAGTTTAGCATTCTCACCAATAAATACTTCCGTTACTGTATTGGAAAAACCAGGTAGCAAATTATAAGAATCATCACAATGAACAAGAGTAAGTTTACTGTTTTTCCCAAGTATGATAAGATTACGGGCCTGAACAAAAATATTGGACTCCGGCCGTATGATATTGACAATCTGGATCGGTGATTTTACCTCAACACCTTCAGGAACATAGATAAATATTCCATCTTGCGCGATAGCTGTATTAAGTGCTTCAAGCCCATTTTTGCCTGCACCCGAATATTTAGAGAAATGTCTTCCGATAATTTCCGGATATTTTTTTATTGCATGTGCAAAGCTGCCAACTATTGTTCCATCTTCAAGCGTTTTTAAAGCTTCGCCCATAAATACATGCCAGCCGTTCAATAATGGTAAAAGCAAAGTATTAAGATGAGGGACATTACATTTAAAAATACTTTCAATATTGGTAATTTTTTTTACCGGATGAAAAGCAAGATTATAGTCATATGACAATGCATTATCAAGATTTGTATTACGCCATTCTTCAACAGACTGATCAGGAAATCCGAGATCAACAAATTTACTTAATGCTTGTTCCCTTATTTTAGTGATGTCAGGGGTGTCGTAACCAATTATATCTTCCCGGTTTTCACGTGAAAGCCCGATGATCTTTTCCTTGAGAATATTATTTTTTACCAGAGGTTGCATAAGTTGAGTTTGATAATAAGATCTTGATTAATTTTTTAACCATTCATATCCTTTTTCTTCCAGTTCAAAGGCTAGTTCCTTTCCACCTGTTTTTACAATCTTCCCTTCATATAAAACATGTACAAAGTCAGGAACTATATAATCAAGCAATCTTTGATAATGCGTTATTACAATAAATGCGTTATTTTCTGTTCTTAAGGAATTAACACCTTTCGCAACTATCTTGAGTGCATCAATATCCAGACCGGAATCTGTTTCGTCAAGAATAGCTAGTTCAGGTTCAAGCATTGCCATTTGGAATATTTCATTTTTTTTCTTTTCACCTCCCGAAAAGCCTTCATTAACTGAACGGTTGGTAAGTTTTGAATGTATCTCAACAAGCTTTTTCTTTTCCTCCATTTTTGCAAAGAATTCCTTGGCGGTAATAGGTTCAAGTCCGCGATATTTTCGTTGCTCATTCATAGCTGTTCGCAGAAAGTTCGTTATGCTTACACCCGGAATCTCAACAGGATACTGGAACCCAAGAAAGATACCATCACATGCTCTGACTTCAGGCGCCATCTCCAGAAGATTCTTGCCTTTATAAATAACTTCACCACTATCAACATTAAAAATATCACGCCCGGCAATAATCGAGGCAAGCGTGCTTTTACCCGTTCCGTTAGGACCCATTATTGCATGTATCTCACCAGCATTTACTTCCAGACTGAGTCCCTTTAATATTTCCTTTTCGTTTATCGATACTTTTAAATTCTTTATACTTAGCATTATTTGTATTATTTATTGTTTTTCCTTAATTATGTCGCTCTCCTTTTTTGCTTGCAAGTGCCTTGAGTATTTAAAATACTTTAAGTTATAACAACTTTACGGACTTAAGGCAATTTAAATACTTGAAGTACTTCTAACCCACGCTTCCTTCCAGGCTTATCGAAAGCAATTTCTGAGCCTCAACAGCAAATTCCATTGGTAACTTATTAAGCACCTCTTTGGCATATCCGTTAACAATCAAGCCTATCGCATTTTCAGGATCAATACCTCTTTGATTGCAATAAAATAATTGATCTTCGGAAATTTTTGAAGTGGTTGCTTCATGTTCTACTATTGATGACCTGTTGAGTGCATTTATATAAGGGAAAGTATGAGCACCACATTTATCCCCCAGCAAAAGAGAATCGCACTGAGAATAATTTCTCGAGTTAATAGCTGATTTTGCAATCCTTACCAGCCCTCTGTATGTATTATTGCTGAATCCTGCTGAGATACCTTTTGAGATTATTGTACTTTTAGTATTTTTCCCAATATGTATCATCTTCGTACCTGTGTCGGCCTGTTGATGATTATTTGTTACCGCAACGGAATAAAATTCACTGACTGAATTATCACCTGCCAGTATACAACTTGGGTATTTCCATGTCACAGCAGAGCCGGTTTCAACTTGTGTCCATGAAATTTTTGAATTAGCTCCCTTGCAAATTCCTCTTTTTGTCACAAAATTGTATATTCCTCCTTTACCTTCTTTACTGCCAGGATACCAATTCTGTACTGTTGAATACTTTACTTCAGCATCTTTTAATGCGATTATCTCCACAACGGCAGCATGTAATTGATTTTCATCACGCATAGGAGCAGTACAACCTTCCATATAACTCACATAGCTTCCTTCGTCAGCAATTATGAGAGTTCTTTCAAACTGGCCTGTATTTGCTGCATTAATCCTGAAATATGTTGATAATTCAATAGGACATTTAACTCCTTTTGGGATGTAACAAAAGGAACCATCACTGAATACAGCTGAATTCAGTGCAGCAAAATAATTATCTGAATATGGAACAACACTACCAACATATTTTTTTACAAGATCAGGGTGATTACGAAGAGCTTCACTGAATGAACAGAAAATTATTCCCAACTCTGCCAGAGTGTCGCTGAAGGTTGTTTTTACAGAAACGCTATCAATAATAGCATCAACAGCAACACCGCTTAATCTTTTTTGTTCCTCCAGCGAAATACCTAACTTCTCAAAGGTTTTTAATAATTCCGGATCCACTTCATCAAGACTCTCAAGTTCTTTTTTCTTTTTTGGAGCTGCATAGTAAATTATATCCTGAAAGTCGATGGCAGGAATATTCAAATGAGCCCAATCAGGCATTTTCATCTTCTGCCATCGTGCAAAAGCTTTAAGACGAAAATCCAGCATAAACTCCGGTTCCTCTTTTTTTGTGGAAATAAAGCGGATTATATCTTCATTCAGTCCCTTGGGAGCAACTTCAGTTTCAATATCAGTTACAAATCCATATTTGTATTCACCCTGTGTAACTTCGTCAATGATGCTGTTTTTTTTTGCATTCATTTGCTAAGTTCTTTTTTATTTAGATTTAATATAAATAACGCTGCAAATATAGATAAATTTAATGTTATTATAGTGATTTTTTAGAAAAAAATTAATTCTGTACTTAAATAGAAGATTAACCGCGAATTCGCTAATTAGAACAGATTTTATCTTAATTCTTATCTGTGTAATCTGTGGCAATTATTTAATGGATTTGTCATAGATTGCAAAGATTAATCAGTGAAAATCAGTCTAATCAGTGTCATCAGTGTTCTATTTTTATGCTATTAAATACTAAAACACTAAATATCACTAAAGCTAGTTTAATAAATTTCATAATTTTGCATTCTTAACAAGATAAAGTACTTTACCATGACATTGAATAAAGAAAACAGAACAGAGCTAAATGAATTTGGTGAGTTTGGCTTGATAAATCATCTCACAAAAAATATTAAGATTAAAAATCTTTCAACAATCAAAGGAGTTGGAGATGATGCAGCTGTTATTGAAAACAAGGATAAAGTTACATTGGTATCGACTGACTTGCTTATTGAGGGTGTGCACTTTGATCTTACTTATACTCCCTTGAAACATTTAGGTTATAAGGCAGTTGTCGTTAACATCTCTGATATTGTTGCAATGAATGGAAAAGCAAATCAGATAACTGTTAGCATATCGGTTTCAAGCAGGTTTTCTGTTGAAGCAATTGAAGAGATGTATTCAGGCATTTTGCTTGCATGTGAAAAGTATGATGTTGATCTTGTTGGAGGGGATACAACTTCAAGCGTTTCGGGCTTATATTTATCGATAACAGTGATCGGGGAAGCCGATACAGAAAAAATTGTATACAGAAATACCGCAAAGGAAGGAGATCTGCTTGTTGTAACAGGAGATCTTGGTGCCGCATATACAGGATTGCTATTACTGGAAAGGGAAAAGCAGGTTTTTAAAGCAAATCCTGATATGCAACCCGATCTTGAAGGCTATGATTATATTGTTGGCAGGCAATTGAAGCCTGAAGCAAGAACTGACATTCAAAAAGTATTGGAAGGGATTGAGGTTTTACCAACATCAATGATTGACATTTCTGATGGACTGGCTTCAGAGATATTGCATGTTTGCACAGGATCGGAGCTGGGATGTACTATTTACGAGGAAAAAATACCATTAGATCCAACTACTATAAATGCTGCAACAGAGTTTTCTATTGACCCGACAACCTGTGCTCTTAACGGAGGTGAGGATTATGAGTTGCTTTTTACTGTCAGTCATAACGATTATGAAAAAATAAAAGATGTCATGGGGTTATCAGTAATAGGTCATATGACAGGGAAGGATACCGGAACAAATCTTATTTCCGGTTCTGGCACTTCAGTTCCAATAAAAGCACAAGGCTGGGATGCGTTGAGGTAAGGCTTGTTTGAAGTTCGGCGAATTCTGGTTATCTTCGATCTTCATAAATCCCAAATCATTTATAAGCAAAATAAATAGTGATAATATTATGGTTTTCTTTGTGTCCCTTCGTGATGTACTTTGCGTTACTTCGTGGTAAAAAAAGATTAACCACAAAGGATACACAAAGGATTGCACAAAGTACCACTAAGTTTATGGGCTAAATTTTATTTTAATATTCAGGAGGATATAATTAAATATCAAATAAATAATAAAAGAAACCTAATGGTAGATGTTTCAAAATTTCCCAAAGGGATATATTACATGAAAATAAGTAATAGCAATTATTGTATTAAAGTTGAAAAACTAATTGTATACTAAACTTATATTAAAAGGATGCCCCCTAAAGAAAGAAGATTTGCTCCATGCTCTGTGCTCCATGCCCTATGCAGCTAAAT
>JAIOTT010000194.1 GCA_021106655.1 Bacteroidales bacterium | reverse complement strand
GTGCAACACTAAGGTCATCAAATTCCACAAAATGATTTTTGCAACCAATACGGGAGCATACACTTACTTTTCCACCAATATCCAGATTAAACTCTATCATTTCTGAACCGCAAACCAGGCAATCTGAATCAGAAGTAATATTTTCATTGCAATGCGGACAAAATAACTTCACATTTTCACCAGCCGGTAAATCAATCTCAGAAGTATAATTATAGCTTCCATATATTGAACTCAGCCATATCTGGTTTTTTTTTCCTTTAACTTCAAAGTCTAACTTAATACTTTGTTCATTATCAACTAAATGCTCAGTATCCATTAATGATTTTCCACAAACGGGGCAATTTAATTTCAATGACAGAAATTCATACATCACTTTTCTCCTTTATTATTAGAAATCTTAAAAGAATTTTCAATTACAATATTAGAATATTTAAATTTATTATTCACGCTGCAATATCCAAAAAAACTTCAGGAATTACAAACCAGTATCCTAACATCATGACAATCAAGAACAAATCAAACAGAGGGCAAAATAAATAAATCGCAATTTAGAGTCATTATAAATAGCAATCTTATTTCCAACTAATTAAAGAAACTCGTTTTTTCCCATCCATTTTGATTGTTAAAGGCTCCTGAAATCTGACATGTTTAAAATACTTGCCAGCATGGATTAACTTCTGGCTATTTAAAATATCCCAAGCAACAAAACTGCTATCTCCTGTTGTATGGTGTACAGAAAAATATCCAACATTCATAGCGGTAACATTATGAAAAAAATGTGATCCCCATGAAGCATCAAGGGGGTAATCTGCAAGGCTTGTTTCAACAATAACTTTAGCATTTGAGATTTGCGTCCACTTTACTGGGATACCAATCCATCTGTCGCGTGTTCCCCATCTTCCCGGCCCGATTAATACATATTCCCTACCCTGTGCTTGCATTTTTTTATTTAACTTTTCAATCTCACAGGTCATCTCAAGTGTGTGTGCTTTATCGAAAAGCTCCTTATCAATATAAATTACATCATAAATATTATTGATCACGCCATTACCCATACATTTTTCAGAATAAAGAAGCATATTTTCCCTTTTAAGATTATCTGTATCAATCTCATAATCATGTATACTTCCTATCAGGGGTTTTATCTGCAACAAATAAAAAGAAGCATTTCCTGATTTATCTTTTTCAAGCTCAACGGCGAACTCTATTTCAACTGGGGATCCAAAAGCCTCTTTCACAACATCAAGGACAGTTTCAATAGCTTCAGCAAGAGGAATATATTTATATTTCAGAATATTTGCAAAATTTACTATTCTTGGTCCGGCCATTGTAAGCCCTGGAATAATTCTATCATCTTCAATATCATAAACAGAGGCAAGATGTTTTAAGTTTCCATGTTTTTCAGCATGTTCAATATTCAGGCGTATAAGAGCTGCAGTTTCACCCTCTAATAAATTAGCATCCATTTTATTAAGGTCGACGGCAAAAAATTCGAGTTGTGAATTCTTATATTGAGTTTTTGGAGAATTGATATCAAGCCCTGTGTATTTCGGTGAGAACCTATATGCTTTTTCACCTTCAACAACATATCTCCCAAGGCCTAAAGCAGCTACGGCAAAGCCTTCCTCCGGCTTCATATGAGAATATGAATAATAGTTATATGATTGCGCAACACCACTGATATGCGGATAAAATACATTATCATACCTGTTACCAACAACTTCCTGTATAACTATAGCCATCTGCTCCTCTTCAATCTTCAGATTGATAGCTTCAATATAGTCGCGAGCTGTATTTGAATATACGGAAGCAAAAACAAGTTTTATTGCATCCATTAGCTGTTGAAGCCGTACTTTGGAATCAGGATGATTATTTGGTAAGAGATAAGTTTCAAATACTCCTGAAAAAGGCTGTGAGATTGAATCTTCAAACATTCCGGAAGATCGAATTGCAAGTGGATTATTAATTAAACTAACTATTACTTCAAGTTTTTCTATCAATAAGTCACTTAAACTACCATTAAGAAATATTTCTTTAAGTTTCTCGTGATCATGTGAATTACTAATCTCATCCCTTAATTTATTTGTATCCAGAAAGTTCTCAAATTCACTTGTTCCTATTATCGAAGTTTTAGGTGTTCGAATATTAATCCCTTCAAGATATTGAGAGAAATCAAAATTATTTATCAAGGCATTTAAAAATGCAAGTCCTCTTCCCTTGCCTCCATACGATCCTTCAGCCAGGCTAACAATATTATTTTCATCAAGAATTGCTTTTTCTTCAAATGGAATTACTTTTCCAGTGTTTTGCTCGTCCCTGAATTTCCTGATAATATCAATCAGGTATTCCCTCAAAACCTCCGGGCTTGAGAAATCGGTGACTTTGGCTGGATTTAATATTTTTGCTGCCTGAATCTCTCCGCGGGCCATCATCCATAATGAAAACTGATCTTTTTTTGCATGGTATATTAACGATTCATCAGGTATTGTATGGAGTAGACTTTCAAACTCCTTCAAAGATTTAGCAACCGCAATCTGTTTTCCATTTTTATCCCTGTATATAAAATCGCCAAAACCGAGAAATTGGGAAATAAAATTCTTAAAATCCTGAATTACTGTATCAGAATTCTTATTAATAAAAACAGAATTCAAACTGCCTGCTATTTTTGAAATCCCCGCATCTGACGATTGCAGAATGGTTGGCAACTTTCCGCATTTTTTCTGTGCAAATTTTAAAAGGCTTATTCCTGCATTCTCATCAATTTTCCCATTATGATCAAACTCAACATCAGATATCAGGCACAACAAATAATCTTTGTATTTTTCAATAATATTTGTTGCTTCTTCATAAGTTGATGCATGCAGTATTTTTGGCCGGGCTCTCATTCTCAAAACCTTATATAATTCGTCAGTACTTACATCATCAATGATACGCTGAGTTTGCCCCATCACAATCTTATATAGTACCGGAAGAAAGAGAGAGTAATCCTGGGGAGAATCT
>JAIOTT010000079.1 GCA_021106655.1 Bacteroidales bacterium | reverse complement strand
TGAAGTATTCAATCTTCTCTCAAAATATCATCGTAATGAATATATTTATAAATCCGCTATTATAGAGCAAATATTACTCGGAAATCATGACTTGGAATCAGTAATTCTTTCAGAGTTTAATGTTGATAACTGTAAAGCAGATATTGCAATATATAATGGAACTTCAACAGTTTACGAGATAAAAACTGAACTAGATACATTTGATAGATTAGAGAGGCAACTATCGGCATATAGTAAGGCATTTGATCGTATTTATGTAATTACACCAGAAACACATGTAAAAAAGCTGACAGACTTAGTTGATGATGTTATAGGGATTTTAGTACTCGATAGTAACAATATTATTAAAGAGTTCAGAAAATCTAAATCTAACATTCATAATTTAGATAGTTCAATTTTGTATGACTTGTTAAGAAGAAATGAAGTTCTAAGAATTATTGAAATGGAATATGGAACTATTATAGATGTTCCAAATACTCAAATTTATTCAGTTTCTAAGGAAATATTTTCTAAAATACCAAACGAAAAAGCACATGAATATGTAGTAAAAGTACTTAAAAAAAGAGGATCAAAAACAAAGGATTTCCTTCTAAAAGTCCCGAGTTCTTTCCATTCATTTGCAATTAATTCAAATTTTTCAAAAAAAGAGCAATCCAACTTTCTTAATTTTCTAAATAGTTCGATAATAAAGTAATTAGACCGATTATAGGAGTTACAAATGTATTTTCCATATCTCAGAGGAAAACAATATGAATTGATTGCATTACGTGAATTAACACCAATATTAATACAAAATAATATAATTCCTATTATTGAACCCGTAAAAGCAAATATTAATGGTTTAGTAAAAGCTATTGAAAACTATAAAGAGCCTCAAAATGGTTTAATTATCATAATAAATCCTTCTGTTGGGGATTGGAGTAATCAACATACAAAGCTTATTGAGAACTTAAATTCTATTTCTAGAAGACAACCACTAACATCAACTTTACCTCCAATTTATTATGGTATTCTTCTTAATGAGATTATGGATATTCCTAATATCACAGAACTAGTCAAGAATTCACAAGATCACAGAATAGCTTTCTTGCATAATGGATTCAAATATAAAGATGAAATAATTGATCTTATTAGTGAATTAAATGATACCACAAATGAAGTTAAGTTCAATATCTTTTTTGATGACAAACAGAGAACTTTGTATCGGAAGTCCTTTGCTAAATTAGAAATCGCACGTGTAATAATAAAAAATAGTTTCACAGTACAAAAGAATGCATTGTATCCCATAGAAGAATTCTTTTCAGAATTACATGCCGTATATTCATCTGAACTTGGGATGAACGGGTTTGGAGATTTTCAAATTGTAGGTGATCAATATTCAGAAAAAGGTGGTCCTGCTTATGCGGTAGCGATTCATTTGACGTATATATCAGAAGATGAGGAAATGTTTGTAATGCATTTTAAATCAAATGACAATAGCACAAGTCGGGATCCTGGTGGAAAATTCTTTCAAGCACTTGAAAAACTAATAGATTTTGATTTAAGTAACCCATCGATACTATATCAATCTACTGGCCTTAATGAATTTAAAAAACTTCATCGAGAAAAACATTTTCCCGGGCTTGGAGTTGTTAAAAAATTGTCAATAATACACCATATAGAGCTAATCAATAATTATTTACAAGAGAGCTAGTTGATGAAATGTTGTACTTCTTGTTTTAAAGATAACATAATAAATAGTGAAATATACCATAATGGGGAATTAGGAAACTGTGATTTCTGTAGTAGTAAAGGTGTCCAAACAATAGATCCCCAATTTTTGCATAATTATTTTGCTGTATTGTTTTCTATATATATACCTACGGATGATAGTGATGGAGAAAAAATACATAAATTAATAAATGATGACTGGAATATAATTTCAGATAAAGTTGATAATCAATTACATTTATTGTCAAATATCTTAGATCCTGATGTTACTTTAATTAAATATGAAAAACCAGCAACGGATATGGATCATATACAGACTTGGAGTGAATTCCGAGACGAAATTGTGAACAAAAACCGATTTTTCCCCTCTGCTGTTCCATATAAAGATAAATTGATAAAATTATTTTCTTATCTAACATTTGATTTAGTTCCTCCTGTAAAATACTATCGATGTAGAATTCAAAATAGCGATATTGCTTATGAATCATCAGAAATGGGAAAACCCCCAGCTGATAAAGTAAAAAACGGTAGAGTAAATCCCATAGGAATATCTTACCTATATCTAGCGAGTGAAAAAGAAATAGCAATACATGAAATCCGTCCACATATAGGACATAGAGTTACAATAGCATCTTTTCAGTTAGTAGATAGAGTCTCAGTGATTGATCTACGAAATCCAGAAGCTACATTATCACCATTTACATTTGAAGAAGATGATTTATTATCTCTATATACTGATTTAAACTATATTAAAATGCTTTCATCTGAACTGTCTTCACCAGTTATTCCAGATAAAACAGATACCGGATATTTACCAAGTCAGTATCTATGTGAGTTAATTAAAACAGCTGGTTTTGGGGGAGTTCTCTACAACAGTTCGATGGCAAGTAAAGATGGTTTTAATCTAGCTCTTTTTGATGATAAAAAGATTGAGATAATTGATAAACCTGAATCTATAAAGATAAACAGTAATTTACTTCAATGGGTATCTATTTAAAATCAGAATATAATAATCAAAAGATCCGGATTTGCTATGTTATGTATTCTGCTTTTTCTGCTTCGCAGGCAGAATAAACACCATTTACACAAACAGGTTATTTGGGCGTTAAACGCTATTGAACGTAACACAAAACCTGATTAGAGCTATAGCTGGAAAGCAGCAAGGATAAATTATGACCAACACAACAAAAGAACAAGAGCGTGCAGAACTGCATCGTACCATTTGGCAAATTGCCAATGATTTGCGTGGCAGCGTAGATGGGTGGGATTTCAAACAATATGTACTTGGAATTCTTTTTTACCGTTTCATTAGCGAAAACCTGGCCAGTTATATCAACAGCAATGAACCTGAAGAAGATTTTGATTATGCCGCACTCTCAGATAGTGATGCAGAGTTTGGGAGAGCCGACACAGTAAAAGAGAAAGGGTTTTATATCCTGCCCAGTGAGCTGTTTGCCAATGTGGTGAAAAATGCCAAAAATAACGCCAATCTCAATGAAATCCTTGCCGTTATTTTTCGTGATATTGAAAACTCTGCCAAAGGTACAGAGAGTGAGGATGACCTGAAAGGATTGTTTGATGATCTGGATGTAAACTCCAACAAGCTGGGTAGCACGGTAGAAAAGCGAAACCGGCAACTGGCCAAACTTTTGGAATCCATCAGCGGGCTCCGTCTTGGCGACTACTTCGACAACACCATTGATGCCTTTGGTGATGCCTATGAGTATCTCATGACCATGTATGCCTCCAGTGCAGGAAAATCAGGAGGCGAGTTTTTTACTCCGCAAGAGGTCAGCGAGCTGTTAGCTGAAATAGCTACCGTTGGTAAAACAGAGGTCAACAAGGTGTATGACCCTGCTTGTGGCTCTGGCTCTCTGCTTTTGAAATTTGCCAAGGTTCTGGGTAAAGAGAATGTACGCCAGGGTTTTTATGGTCAGGAGATTAACCTCACTACCTACAACATTGCCGTATCAAGTTATGTCGAGCAAGAGGACACCCGCGAGGTGGTGGATATCAAAGAACTCATCCTGTAGATTGATCACATTGACGATATGCAAAGCGAACTGAGCACGGCGTTTGATGAAATTGTGGCGGATCTCGATGGGGCAAAATGAAAAAGCCTAAGAGTAAGAGTAAGTGCGGAAATTTTTCCGCCCAAACGGAATTCATCATCTTCGATAAGAGTGACGGGAGTTCGA
>JAIOTT010000397.1 GCA_021106655.1 Bacteroidales bacterium | reverse complement strand
TATTCTGTGCTAACACCTGTTGGTTTGCTGCCACTTGCTGTTGCCGGGTTTAATATAGAAGATCTGATATCAGGATTTATATCAGCACAACAGGAATTTTTATCTACATCTATAATATCGAAAAACATGGCGGCATTATATGCTGCAGCCCGGAATGCACTTTATCAGAAAGGAAAAATCATAGAATGTATGGTAAGTTATCAACCAAACTTGTTTTATTTAATTGAATGGTGGAAGCAGCTTTTTGGAGAAAGTGAAGGGAAAGAGAATAAAGGGATATTTCCTGCGGGAATGAATTTCACTACAGATCTACACTCAATGGGTCAATATATGCAAGAGGGAGAACGAAATCTTTTTGAAACAGTTATCTCTGTTGAGAATCCCGGAAGAAAATTATTTATACCAGAAGACGAAACAAATCTTGATGGGCTTAACTATATTGCAAATAAAAGAATTCAGGAAGTAAATAAAGAAGCTGAGAGGGGGACAATAATTGCTCACAAAGATGGAGGAGTTCCTGTTATAAAAATTATATTATCGGAGATAAATGAATTTAACATAGGCCAGTTATTATATTTCTTCGAGATAAGCTGTGCACTTAGTGGATATATTTTGGATGTAAATCCTTTTGACCAACCAGGTGTTGAACAATATAAAAAGAATATGTTTGCGCTGTTAGGTAAGCCAGGCTTTGAGGAAGAAACCAGGGCTATTAGGAAAAGGTTGGGAAAATAGGCAGTAGACAGTCGCCAGTAATTTTGCCGACTGTCTACTGGTGACTTGTTTCCATTTACAATTTGCCCATTAAGAGTTTTTCAATAACCGGCGCAAAGTGTTTATGTTCCAGTTTATGTATTCTTTCTGCAAGTGTTTCCGGACTATCTGAAGGATATACTTTACACTTCGACTGAAAAACTATTTTCCCGTCATCATAAAATTCGTTTACATAGTGAATACTAATACCCGACTCTTTTTCTTTTGCTTCAAGAACAGCTTGATGCACTCTCATTCCATACATTCCCTTGCCCCCATATTTAGGTAATAAGGCAGGATGTATATTGATGATCTTGTCCTTATATTTATTTATTAATGAAATTGGTATTAACCAAAGAAAGCCTGCAAGTACAATCAAGTCAATATTATGATCACTAAGAATATCTATAATTTTATTTGATTCATAAAATGCTGATTTGTCAAAGACGCATGACTCAATCTTAAAGTTTTTAGCTCTTTCCAGAACATAGGCATCATTTTTATTTGACAGGATTAAGGAAATTTTTATTTGACTGCTTCCGGAAAAGTATTCCATTATACGCTGAGCATTAGTCCCATTTCCCGAGGCAAATATTGCAATGATTTTCATGTATAGAGAAATTAACCTGATTAATTTACAAAGTTAAACATTTTCAACGTGAATAAATTTTATCATAATATTAGAATATTTAGATAAATTTATTATTTTTACACTGAACAAAAAACATTGTTATTATATAAATTAGTAATTTGTTTAAATAGTTCAAATCCAAGCCATTAGGTTTTCGCATAGACAAAATGATGGATTTTTTATTGTTTTTTTTTAATAAAATGTATTTCTTTGCACAAGTTTAAACCAAAAAAGGAGATAAGATGTCTGATATTACAGCAAGAGTAAAAGCTATCATAATTGATAAGCTTGGTGTAGACGAAAATGAAGTTACACCAGAAGCTAGTTTTACTAATGATTTAGGAGCTGATTCCCTGGATACAGTGGAATTGATTATGGAGTTCGAAAAAGAATTCAATATCGCTATTCCTGATGATCAAGCAGAAAAAATCGGATCAGTCGGAGAGGCTGTATCCTATATAGAAGATAACACAAAATAAACAAATTTCATTATTAGATGGAGTTAAAACGAGTTGTTGTAACTGGAATTGGCGCCATTACCCCATTAAGTCACACCATTGAAGAATTTTGGAATGGCTTGGTTAATGGAGTAAGTAGTGCTGAACCCATTACACGTTTTGATGCTTCCAAGTTTAAAACACAGTTTGCCTGTGAAGTAAAAAATTATGATCAAAAGGATTATTTTGATCGTAAGGAAGCTAGAAAATATGATTACTGTTCACAGTTTGGGATAATTGCTGCAACAGAAGCTGTACAAGATGCAAATTTTGATCTTTCAAAAATTGATCCTCACAGGGTTGGGGTTATCTGGGCATCCGGAATAGGTGGTATAGCGACATTTTTCCGTGAAGTTGTGGATTATGCTAGGGGGGATGGTACTCCCCGATTCAATCCATTTTTTATTCCCAAAATGATCGCAGATATTACAGCTGGTCATATTTCAATTAAATATGGATTTAAAGGGCCTAATTTTGCAACAGTTTCTGCTTGTGCATCATCTGCAAACTCACTTGCTGATGCCTATAATTATATCAGGCTGGGTAAAGCAGATATGTTTGTAACAGGTGGTTCCGAAGCTTCAATAAATGAAGCTGGAATTGGTGGATTTAACGCAATGCATGCTATTTCTACAAGAAATGATGATCCCAAAACCGCTTCACGTCCCTTTGATAAAGACAGAGATGGTTTTGTGCTGGGAGAAGGAGGTGCATCTGTTGTTTTTGAAGAATTGGAACATGCACTAAAAAGAGGAGCTAAAATCTATGCTGAGGTTGTAGGCGCAGGACTTACCGGAGATGCTCATCATATGACATCACCACATCCTGAAGGTGAGGGAGCTTATTATGCCATGAAAAATGCTCTTGAAGATGCTGACATGAAACCGGAAGAAATTGATTATATAAATACTCATGGTACTTCAACACCTCTTGGGGATATTGCTGAACCAAAAGCAATAGTAAGGCTTTTTGGAGAACATGCGTACAATCTAAAGATTAATTCTACAAAATCGATAATTGGCCATCTTCTTGGTGCTGCCGGTGCTGTGGAAGCAATTGCGTCTATACTTACTCTATATAATGATATTGTTCCGCCTACTATCAATCACTTTACTGATGATCCGGAAATAGATAATAAACTGGATTTCACCTTCCATAAGGCGAAGAAAGCAGTTATTAACAACGTGCTGAGTAATACATTTGGTTTTGGCGGGCATAATGTTTCAATACTGTTAAAGAAATTCAAAAAAGATTAATTGGATTTAAAAATTTCCCGGCCGGTTAAGGTATATTTTTCATCTGAAAAAGACCTGTTTCAGTCAATAAAGAATATTTTCGGTTTTTACCCGGAAAATATTTTTCTATATAAGCTTGCTTTTCGCCATAAATCCGTGTCTCAGGGAACATTCAATGGTATTAAAATTAGTAATGAAAGACTTGAATATCTTGGCGATGCTATTCTAGGTGCTATTGTTGCCGATTTTCTTTTTAAAAAATTCCCTTTCAAAGATGAAGGTTTTTTAACCGAAATGAGATCAAAAATCGTTTCCAGATCCCAACTAAACAAGCTTTCATATAAACTCGGAATAGATCAACTTATTTATTTTAGCAAAGACATAAAAAATCATTCCCGTTCAATGAATGGTGATGCTTTTGAAGCATTTATTGGTGCAATATATATTGATAAGGGCTATAATTTTACTAAAAAAATGATTATTCAAAAGATCATTAATTATCATATTAATATTGATGATCTTGAAAATACAGAATTGAATTATAAAAGTAAACTTATTGAATGGTCCCAAAAAGAAAAAAAATCTGTCGAGTTTGTAGTAAAAAATGAAATTGGTGAGGGTTTTCACAAAAAGCATGTTATTGAAGTGTTTATTAATAATGTTTCTGCTGCAGTTGGGATGGATTTTTCAATAAAAAAAGCTGAGCAAAATGCAGCAGAAAGAGCATTTTTAAAACTGGACGGTGATTTAAATATGTAAAGATTCAAAGTGTTATGATTGAAAAATTGTATAATTAAATAGGGAAAGGTAAAAACGAACTTAATTGCTATTATGAAGTGGTTTAATTTTTTCATTAAAGGGTCATGACAAAGCTAAAATTAAATTTGTATGATGATTATAGTAAAGAATATTCAATAATTGGAATCTCTTGCCATTTAAAAGATTATCGGCTGATCTATAATATTAATAAAGAATTAAATTATGACCTTAAAAAATATAATGACCTTGTAATATACCCGATTAAAGGTAAAATAAAAAACAGCTTTTCTTTTTATAGTTGTACTGATGACTTTATTGAATATAATATAATCGCTAACCGCAATCCGGAAGGATTTCTTATAACCAAACAAAAGCAAATAGATTATATACTAATTCTTAAAGGCCCAATTGATTCAGTGCGTAAAAAATCTATATTAAATTCCATTTTGAAAATTCCCGGTGTTTTAACTTCATTTGAAATAGATATCAACACTGTACAAAATATTGATGTCATTCTCTCCGATCTGGAGCTTCATTTGTTGAAGATCAGTAAAGGCAGTTAATAGGTGTAAGGATGTTATGTTATAACGCTGACTCAAATTGGTTCAAAAACCGTATATCGTTTTCGAAAAAGAGCCGGATATCATTTATTTGATATTTAAGCATACAAATTCGTTCAATTCCCATACCAAAAGCAAAGCCTGTATAGATATCATTATCGATATTACAATTTTTCAGAACATTTGGATCGACCATACCACAACCCAGAATTTCTACCCAACCGGTATATTTGCAAATGTTACAACCCTTACCACTGCAGATATTACAAGAAATATCCATTTCAGCTGAAGGTTCTGTAAAAGGAAAATATGATGGACGTAATCTGATTTTTGTATCACTACCAAACATTTCCCTGGAAAAGTAAAGCAATGTTTGTTTGAGATCAGCAAAAGAGACATCTTTATCAATATATAATCCCTCAATTTGGTGAAATATACAATGAGCCCTGGCAGAAATTGCTTCATTTCTGAAGACTCTCCCCGGGGAGATAGTTCGTATGGGAGGTTTTTCATTTTCCATAACCCTGACCTGAACTGATGATGTATGAGTTCTAAGAGAGATATCAGGATTTTTCTCAATGAAAAAAGTATCCTGCATATCGCGTGCCGGATGATCAACAGGAAAATTCAGAGATGTGAAATTATGCCAGTCGTCTTCAATTTCAGGACCCCTGGAAATAGTATACCCTAATCGTGAAAATATTTGTATTATCTCATTTCTGGTAATTGACAATGGATGCCTGCTACCCAAATTAATAAAATTAGCCGGAAGACTTAAATCTTTACTGCTTTCGTCTGATACTATGAATTTCTTCTCAATTAGAAGTTTTAATGCACTAACTTTATCCTGAGCATCATTTTTTAGTTTGTTAA
>JAIOTT010000040.1 GCA_021106655.1 Bacteroidales bacterium | reverse complement strand
AGAAAAGAAGGAAGAAGTGGCAGTTGCAGGAGCAGTAGCAGAAAAGAAGGAAGAAGTGGCAGCTGCAGGAGCAGTAGCAGAAAAGAAAGAGGAAATGGCAGATGCAGGAGCAGTAGCAGACAAGAAAGAGGAAGTGGCAGATGCAGGAACAGTAGCAGAAAAGAAGAAAGAAGAAGCTCCTAAAGAGGAGAAGAAATAATATTCATTGAACAGATATAATAATTGAATAAGGAAAACTATTACTTCCTTGGATATATCATTAAAACTCAGGGTCAGAAAGGTGACATGGTTTTAATGCTTGATGTTGATAATCCGAAACAATATGAGAAATTGGAATCAGTCTTTATTGAGATAGATAAAGATCTGGTTCCTTTTTTTATTGAGAAAATTACCTTAGAACATCAGAACAAAGCTGTCGTACGTTTCCAGGACATAAATCCTGAGAATACAGACTTTTTAGTAAAACGCAGTGTCTACCTGCCACTTGATCTATTACCAAAACTAAGCGGAAATAAATTTTATTATCACGAAGTTGTTAATTTTGAAGTAATAGATCTCCACCATGGTAATATTGGTAAAATAGTCGATATTGTGGATACTCAACCACAGGCTCTATTTCAGATATTATATAAAGGAAAAGAAATTTTAATTCCTGTCGTGGATGAAATAATCAAGACCGTTGACAGGAAGAATAAACAAATAATTATTGAAGCGCCTGAAGGCCTGATAGATCTATATATAGAAATTTAGGTTGAAGGTGAATATAATATGGACTCCTCATTCAGGTTCAAGCAATTTTCTGTCGCAGACGACAAATGCACCATGAAAGTGGGAACAGATGCCGTTTTATTAGGTTGCTGGGTTAACCCTACATCAGCACAGTATATTCTTGATATTGGCACAGGATCAGGAGTAATTGCATTAATGATGGCACAAAGATCAAATGCACTTATTGATGGGATTGACATCGACCCTCCTTCTATTGAACAAGCTCGCCAAAACATAGCGAACTCAAAATGGGGGGGCAGAATGAATATTATTAACAAATCTCTCCAGAAATATTGTAAAAATCACTCAAATAAATATGATTTAATAGTTACAAACCCACCGTTTTTTTCAAATTCTTTGAGGTCACCTAAAGAAAACAGGAATATTTCCCGCCATAACGACAAACTCAATTTTGATGAATTAATCTTTAGCGTGAAGAAATTGCTTGATCAGGACGGTCGTTTTTGTTTAATCCTACCTGAAAATGAAAGTGAGGTTTTCAAAGATAAAGCCATTATTAATGGCTTATTTCCTCTCAGGAATTTGAATATTTATCCAAAAAAAGAGAGAGCTGTAAAAAGAATATTATCTGAGTATTGTCTTACCAGGCCATCCTTAGAAGGGACAGATCGTGACCTGTCGGTACTGATGATAAGAAATGATGATAATACTTTTACTGAAGAATATCAGGAGCTAACGAAGGATTTTTATCTGGAATTCTGATCTTTAAATAATCAAAAATCTAAAGTCCCACAGCCCTTTCCCATTCACTCAAATTCATCTTATTAAGTCTTTTAAACCCTTTTTCAGGCACAGCATTTTTCGCAAGAACGATATATGGAGCAACTGTAATTGCAGTGCCAATTTGGCCAGGTTCCATTATAACATAAGCATAACTTATATACGACCTGTCATAAACAACACTCTGGTCTTCACCACAGGCAACAACACTCCAGATAACTGATTTACGATGCTTATCAAGAAAGGATTTAAAATCTCCCATATTTGCATTTTTAGTCCATACACCAGCATCTTCAATAAACAAGCATGCTGTTGTTTCACGGTCTTTTGCAATGGAAATAGCAATATAGCACCATACGCCATAGGCTTCATTTTTGTCAGGATCCGGGGCACCTTCTTTTGGCCGGTATGTTGTAACACTTTTGTTGGCACATATCACATGTGAGCCCGGTGCAGGTGGAAATCGACGTTTCTCTTCGGTTCCAAACAATGCAATACCGGCATCTAATAATGGTTCAGCATCAAAAACTGGTAAATCAGAGCCATCATACTGTTTAACAGTAAAAAGTGGTTTTTGAGTGTTATTTTTAATAACCTCTGTAATAGCAATATCATAGCCCCATATTTGTCCGTTAATACCACAAAAAGAGGAGGCTGTTTCCATATTTATCTGGCCAATATAGGCATCATTAGCTTCTGCCCTGTCATAGGCAACTATTCCATCTATAAGGACATCGTTAGTTTTTTCAACAACACCTGTTGATACTTTCAACACTGAAACATAACCATTGCCCTCTGCACCAGGACACCCAAACCCATCGCAATAATTATTAAAAGGGCCGATAGCGGTTTTGTCGATATTCTCCTGACTAAAAAGAGAAATCGAAAGAAACCCCAATAATGTAATTAAGATCAATCTTTTCATTGTTTTCATAAGCAGTAGTTTTTTTGTTTGTATAAGTATTCGTTGGGACAATTTGAGAATTGTCACTACATGTTTCAGCTAAGATAGGAATTTTATCTTAAACCACTTAGGTTAAATTTTGAATATTGCTTTTAAATTATTTGCAAAACAAGGTCAATATGGTATGTAATGAATAGTATTGGAAAAAGGGGGCAGTACCCGCCCTCTCCCCTGAAATAAAATTACTATATAAACAAACCTTTGCCAAGCAAAAATGAGTAAAAGCGACATTTGAACATGTAATTAGTATAAATAATTTAGTAAATTTGTTTCACATCAAAAAGATCAATTATGATTCCACAACATCTTACTAAAGGCATTACCTATTTCTTAATTACTATTTTCTTACTTGGATGTAGTTCTTCATCCGATAAAGAAAAAATAATAATCGCCATCTCAAAAGGCAAGCCTGTTGAGCATTATGGTAATTACGGGAAATTACTAAAAAATGCTGATCCCGAAATTGAATGGGTGGATATGTATCATATCAGTCTTGACTCAGCACTAACCATCATGGATAAATGCTCCGGCTTACTAGTATCAGGCGGGCCTGATGTATATCCGGGAAGGTATGGACAGGCTTATGACACAACACGTTGTGGGAAAATCGATTATCGTCGTGACACCTTGGAGTTTGCGCTGATCGAAAAAGCCCTAGATATGGAGCTTCCAATACTTGGGATATGCAGAGGTGAACAAATATTAAATGTATTCATGGGCGGAAGTTTATTTGTTGATATCCCTAGTGATTATGATACGCTTATCACTCATCGCTGTCCTGATCATGACACATGTTTTCATATGATAAAGATCAAGCCGGCCTCGACCTTAAATATAATTTGTAATGTAAAAACATGTCTTGTCAACAGCAGTCATCATCAGGCAGTTAACAGGCTTGCAGGGGGTTTCGAGGTTATTGCGCGAGCCGATGATGGCCTGGTGGAAGCCATTGGATGGGCAGACCCGGAAAATCATCCTTTTCTTCTTGGTGTTCAGTGGCATCCTGAAGGAATGGATACGACAAATGCTTTGTCGATAACGATAGCTAAAGAGTTTATTAAACATGCCAGAGAGTATTCTAAAATTCAGGGAGAAGGGAAGTAAAGAAGAAGTGACTAGAGTGACTAAAATTACAAATGACTAGAATTAAAGCAACTAAAATTATTCTCATTACGTGAGATTTATAATAAGGTCTTCATGTTGAGGGTAGCTTTTGATCAATTTCTGACGATCTGCTAATTCAAAATCTTCGAAATCAAACCCTGGTGCAACAGTGCATCCAACAAGGGTGAATGAATTTACTTTGTTCGTTTTTGCAGCAAACCAACTACCTCTCTTTATTATTGCAAAATATGATCCATTATCTTCAGGATCATTACTTAAAACTATATTTTCAAGAATTCCATTGTCACCAATAATATATAGTGTTAGCGATGTTCCGGCATAAAAATGCCATATCTCATCAGAATTCACTCTGTGAAAAGCTGAGAAATCATCACCATCAAGGAGAAAATATATTAATGTTGAAAAGGATCGCTGGCCTGTATATCGGTTTGGCAAATGGCCTTTTTCAATCAATTCTTCTGAGCGGTATACTTCGGAGTAATAACCACCTTCGGGGTGCTTTATTAAATTGAATTTTTTAATCAAGTATTCTGCAGTTACTGGCATAATTTTTTGTTTGATAATTTAGCCACAGATTTCTCAGATGAACAGAGATAAAAAATAGTATTAATTTTGAAACATAATTTACCCTATGATTTTCTTGTAATTTTTTCATTAAACACATATATCAGACGGAATGTAAGCTGCCGGTTGTATTGATCCCTGCTTTCCCCGGTTTTAGGATAATACTTTGTTCTTATCTTGCTTATTGAATTAGAATAACGAAAATTAAATTTCAACCTGTTTATCAGCTTAAAGCGAATATCAGCTACCCAGCAAATATCGTTCTTATCATATGGGATCTCTGAAGTTGACCATTTTATCTCAGAGCCATTCTCCCATTCCCTAAACCTCACCCGTCTACCCCATGAAAAGCCTGTACCAACAGTAATTCCACCCTTATCTTTATAGTAGGCCAAAACCGGCACCTCAACATAATCAAGAATTAATTTGTATTTAACATCAATACTATCGACATATTTTCCCTTCTCGTAACTTCCTTTTTGGTTATAAATAGTTTCAATCCCCACAAAGAACTTATCATTCAGGGGTATCATTGCGGAAGCTCCAATATTGAGACCAAGTCTTTTCCAGCCATCAACCTCGTCGCCATCAACTTTTGAAAGATTGCCTCCAAGAATTATGGCACCTTGTATATTTTGGGAGTGGAGTTCACAGGTGCAGAAAGAAATCACAATAAGAATGATCAGCAGGGCTTTCATAATTATGCAAACGTAATTATAATTTTTTAATTATATTATCATATCAGGGATTAGGTGAGTGGTTGAGTAGTTAATTAGGAAAAATCATCTTCATCTCCTCAAATTTTTTTGATCCTGAAATTTTCTTTACTTTGCCTTTTGAATTTGAGTTATGATAGGGATAAAAAACATCTGTATACTTGCGCATGTTGATGCAGGCAAAGCAACCATCACAGAGAATTTTCTGATCCAACAGTAATTTATAAAGAAACACCTGCCAGTATAACTGAAGGATTTATTAAATATACCATGCCCAAGCCATGCTGGGCAGTGATGCGTTTTCGTGTTGAGCCAGGTGAAGAAGGACCGGGTATTGCGTATCAATCAGAAGTGAGTGTAAACGATATTCATCACAAATACCAGAATGAGGTTAAAGCGACCATTCCCAAAGCCCTGAAGCAGGGAATAAAGGGTTGGGAAGTAACTGATATAAAAATCACTTTAATTGCCGGTGAAGATCATGAGATCCATTCACTGCCCGGCGATTTTATCCTGGCAACTCTAATGGGTGTTCTGAAAGTACTGGAAAAGTCCGGCACCAAATTTCTGGAACCGATTTGTAAGTTTAACATTAAAGCACCGGAAATATATCTTGGTAACATTGTTAGCGACCTCACCAAAATGAGAGGAAACTTTGATAATCCTGAGTTTGAAAATGAAAATGTAATATTGAAAGGTATTCTGCCGGTTTCAACTTCATTGCAGTATCATATCCGCTTTAGTTCTCTTACCGGAGGAAAAGGAAGATTAAGGATGCAGATTGATGGTTACAGAAGCTGCCTTGATGAGCATGGGAAAACAAGAGAGTTTAAAGGTGTGAGTCCGTTGAATACCAGTCAGTGGATCTTGCATAAGAGAGGGGCTTTAAAATAAGCGGCAGTAGCAGTCGGCAGTTATTTCTTCCATTTTGTCCAATCTGAATATGGCCTTTTAAATGTTTCAGATAAAAACCTACTCGCAATTTCATTGAATAATACCGGATTTGATGCTGGTGTAAAATGTGTTTCACCTGGCATTATACATAGTTGGGCTTTTGCAATATTTTCATACATTTCTAAACTATGCTCGCATCTTATAATATCTTCATCTCCAGCTATAATTAATACCTTTGCATTTATTTTAGATAAGTCTTTAGTTGGTATATTTGGCTGGTTTCCTAAAAGTCCAAGCAGTTGTTTTTGCAATTTCCAGTTTTGAGTTGTGTCTTGCTCCCGGATCTTTGATGAAACATTTTTTTTTACTTCACTAACATTATTAATAGCCCAAAAGTGGACAGCAGTTGAATCAGGTCTCAAATTAGCGCCCATTGCAACGATTTTCTTAATCTTTGATTTGCCCCTAATTCCCATTTTTAGTGCAATTATTCCTCCATCACTCCATCCAATAATGCTAATGGAATCCAATTTTAGATGATTAACCAATTCATCCCAATCCTCGGCAATTTGAGTATATGTCAAAGAATCTGTTACTAATTCTGATTTTCCATGCCCTCTATTATCAGCAATAATTACTCTGCATTTAGTTTTAAAATAATCAATCTGATACCCCATACTTTTAATACTTGTACCATTTCTGTGTATTAGTAACAATGGTTCACCATTTCCATATTCCTCATAATAGATTCTTGTTCCGTTTATTTTAACATACTTACCAACTGCTTTATTATTTCCATAAGGGGTATCAAAATTGAAGCTCATCTGAACCTGAGCATTTGCTATTTCACATATTAAAATGAGAAACAGTAGAATTAAGGTTTTACTTGAATTTTTCATATTGTCGCTTTTAATTACGGCTAATAGTGGTTGTCAATGCTCATTCAATATCGTTTT
>JAIOTT010000190.1 GCA_021106655.1 Bacteroidales bacterium | reverse complement strand
TCTTTTTCTCCCGTTTTTAACATTCCCATGAACAACATCATGGCTTCTTCAAAAACTGTGACCTGTAATGTATAGATCACAAATTGTCCTTTTTTCTTCGTATATACTAATTCAGCATTTTTCAATATCTTTAAATGAAAGGTGATCGAGGGTTTGGATATATCAAAATGATCTGCGATTTCCACTGCCGACATACTCCCCTTTTTCAGAAGAACAAGTATTTGCCGACGAGTATCGTCCGAGAGCGCGGTAAAAACTTTATTGAGATTTGACATCCTGTCTCCTTTAGTTATTTAGATAATACTCTAATTATCTAATGATGTCAAGAATTTTTTGATGAAGAATATAATATTAAAATGAGGGTGTATGGATATTTTAAGAAACCATCAACACTCAAAAATCTACAATATTAAATATGCATTATAATTTTGAACTGGCTGTTTTAATGCTTTTAGTAAAAATTGCGATCAATTCATTGCATTCTTTTAATGCCTTTTCTAGCATTAGTAAGTCTGGGAGATAATCCAATCTTTTAATTAATTTTAAACCAATATGCGTTTCTCTTAATTCTTTTAATACGATCTTAAGTTTATGGATAAAATCTTTTCGGGATTCCCCGCCTTGCGCTTCACCATAATTCAATGAAACAGACGTTCCCGATCTGACAAGTTGTCCAGCCAAATTCATGCTTGCTTTAGATTTAGGAAGTTTGTCCGTAACTTGAACAATCAATACTGTAAAGGTTATCAACCTTTCTTCTAGTTCAAAAGCTTTCATCGTACCCCCATACGTTATAATTGATGATTGTAGATTGTTGATTTTAGAAGATTTGATAATCTCGCATCACTCCATAATTCTACAATCCTAAATCTACAATCTTAGATTCTTCTCCTTCTTCATTCTGTCAAAATAATCCTTCGACAATTTTACTACGATCGGCGAGAGGACTCCAGCCAGAAGCTCTCTTCTACTGATTATTACCAGCTTTTTTATCTTTGATCCCGGATATGATCAAAAGGCCATAAAATACGATCGCATTTGATGCTATTCCTACTATTAGACCATCTACTCCAAAAGGATTTTTCATAATTATATTCCAAATAACAACACCTGTTACACCGGCAATTGCACCGGCAATAAAATGAGTGAATTTAACCTTTAAGCCCAAAATGGCAGATACTAATGGAATTAGAATAATGGGTGACCAAAAATTATATGCATAAATAAGGATGTCTAGAATACTCTTAATTTTTATTGCAAAAATGACAGAAATAGCTCCAACCAATATATTGATTAAACGTACATACAGCATCTCCGCTTTTACAGTCATTCTACTTTTTCTTAGAGGTGTAATAATATCGTGAATGAACGAAACGGAAGCCGCGTTTAGAAAAGAATCTGCCGAAGACATGACAATAGAAATAATACCTGCCACCACAATACCACAAATACCAACAGGTAATACTTCTTTGATCACATATGGCATAGCTAAATTTGGATCAAGTCCCGGATTTAGAGCCAGGGCAACCAATCCTATAAGTCCTGTTATGGCAAAAAACGGTATGGAGAAGATACCACTCCACATCGTTCCCCTGCGAGTATGTTTTTTATCTTTGGCTAAAAATAATCTTTGCACATAGGGCGGAACTAAAGTTTCGCCTAATAAGAAGGTTAAGAAAAGTGACACGAAAACAGTAACAGTTTTAAGACCTCCCGGAAAAGCAAGATGAGTTGCGGGAATAGCAGCCTGAAACTCAGTAATTCCACCTATTTTCATTATACCAAAAATTAGAGTTAATGGAATACCCACCGCGAGGACAATAAATTGGATGACATCAGTGTAAACGACTGACCGCATTCCGCCAACAGTTGAATATAGAAATACAATACCACACCCAATTAGAATTCCATAAACTTGCGGTATGTCTAAGAAAACATTAAAGATATAGCCAATAGAGCCAATTTGAGCTCCTAAAATTCCGGCACAAACTATAACTGAAAAAACACCGGTAATCACTTTAGAGATCTTACCATAATGTTTCTCCATTATATCGCCGACAGAAATGGCAGTCTTGTAATTATCCATGTGCGGAGCAATATATTTGGCAACCAATATTTCCTTTATACTAAAACCCCAAAGAGCAAATATATTAACGATCCCAAAAAGAAACACTTTTTCGGCATTCCCCATTGAAAAGCCACCACCGATAAATGAAGCGGAAAGCGTTGCAAAAATAATAAATGAACCAAAAGAACGTCCAGCTACCGAAAATTGAGAAAGATCTTTTACTTTTCTACCTGCTAAAAGCCCAACAATTAAAATAATTACCAAATAGACAATTACAATTATATTATCCATGTATTCTCCCTAATAAATAGTTCTTATATACTAACAATGCTCATCTTGATCATAATTTTCCCCTCTCCAACCCAGATACAAGTTCCTGAATTGATGTAAAGATCTCGGCAAAAATCATGTCGTTTCCATTAAAGCAAAATGATCATGATCAAAAGATTACAATGTTGATATGAATATAAGGGAAGATTTCATAATTGACAATTGAGAATTGAGAATTGAGAATTAACAATGAAAAGTTTTGAGCTTTCTTGTAAATTTAAAGAAAAATTAATCCTATTAACTTTGTAACTTTTTTATGGCTTCTTTTAGTTCAACTTCATCTTTTAGTGCAACTGAAATTCTTTCAGAAAGTTCTGCAAGAACAATACGTATACTACTAGCAATATTTAAGCAATGTTCATCTGTTTGATCATGTAACCCATCGCTCAATGCAGAATGCAATAATGATAATGGATTCGACCCATTAATTTTTAAAGAAGGCGGTATGGCATCTTTTACATTTTCTAATGCTTTTGAAAACTGATTTTCGTTTTTTGCTTCAATAAGTTTTTGAAGTTTGACATCTTTAAGATTTGTTCTTTCGCCAACTTTAATAATTTCATCAAGTATTCTATTTTTCTGATTTTCAATAACCCGTCTATAATACACAAAAGCGCCAATCCCTAATCCTAAAT
>JAIOTT010000219.1 GCA_021106655.1 Bacteroidales bacterium | reverse complement strand
TTATTGGAACAATCCTGCTACCGGCCAAAATGAGAAAAAGCTCTCTTATATCGAGATCATTTCTGGTATAGAGTATTTTATCGGATCAGGATTTTATATCCGCTCATCATCTTCTCTGATAACCATTCTGGAAAGCAATAAGGAAATATTAAAAAATCTTAACCTGAGCTTTGCAGAAGGAATTTCAGCAGTTTTTACAGATATATATACAGATTCGCTCGACCAGGTAGAGTTTTGCAGGACACTGCTTGATCCGATTAATTTTTTTGAAGATAACACAGGTTACTTTTATATTGTCGACCTAAAAGGTAACTGTATATCACATGGAGGAAATAATACCCTGGAGGGTCAATATTTATACGATCTGCAGGATGTGTATGGGACATATTTTATCAGGGATATGATAGCAGTGGCTGAGAATCCCGGTCAAGGATTTACGGAGTATTACTGGAATAACCCGGCTACCGGACTGGATGAAAAGAAAATGGCATATGTCATCAGGATTCCCGGGACAGACTATTTTATTGGTTCCGGAGTGTATATTTAATGTTGCAGAGTTGCAAACTACGCTAAGCCCGGGCTGAAAAATATTGCCACGAAGTCACCAAGACACCAAGTATTCACAAAGGCATTGTTCATTTGACATTGTGAATTGTTTATTCCTTAGAAATTAGTGCAATTTAGAAATTTTCTTACTATCAATTTGATAATTACAAATATCTTCCTACCTTTGCCGTCCTTTTTAAAAATAATATTTATTATTAACCATTAAAATCAAATTAATGACACAACAGTATGAAACCGTTTTCATTATGACTCCCGTTTTGTCTGATGAACAGATGAAGGAAACGGTAAACAAGTACAAGAAATTCCTTAAAGACAACAAAGCTGAATTAGTCCATGAGGAAAAATGGGGTTTACGTAAATTGGCTTATCCAATTACTAAAAAATCTACGGGTTTTTACCATTTATTGGAATTTAAATCCGAAGGTTCAATTATCTCTGAATGGGAAGTAACATTCAAAAGAGATGAAAGGATATTGCGCTTTTTAACAGTTTCTCTTGATAAGCACGCAGTGGCTTACAATGAAAAGAAACGTAGTAAAAAAGCACAAAAAGTTGAAGAAAATAAAGAAGCGTAAACATTAAAAGAAAATAATATGGCAACACAAGGAAATTCTGATGTAAAATACCTGACGCCCATTGCGGTTGATGTAAAAAAGAAAAAATATTGCAGGTTTAAAAAAAGCGGCATTAAGTATATTGACTATAAAGATGCTGACTTCCTGATGAAATTTGTTAATGAACAAGGCAAAATCCTGCCTAGAAGAATTACAGGAACTAGTACTAAATATCAAAAGAAAGTAGCAAAGGCTATTAAAAGAGCAAGACACCTGTCTCTTATGCCATATGTTGCTGATCTGCTAAAATAGGGGGAGGATAAACATGGAAATTATATTAAAACAAGATATAGCAAAATTAGGTTACACTAACGATCTTATCAACGTTAAGGATGGTTATGCAAGAAACTATCTCATACCTCAGGGTTATGCAATACTTGCAACTGAAACTAACAAAAAGATACGTACTGAAAACCTGAAACAAAAATCCTTTAAGGAAGAGAAAATCATAAAAGAAGCAGAAATTCTTGCTAAAGCAATTGAGAATATTACTGTTAAAATTGGCGCAAAAGCTGCAACTACTGGTAAGATATTCGGTTCTGTAAATACTATTCAGATCGCTGAAGCTATCAAAGAACAATTTAGCTATGATGTTGACAGGAGAAGGATAACACTTGATGGTGACAACATTAAAGATATTGGCGTTTACAAAGCAAAAATAAATTTACACAAAGAGATCTCAGTTGAGATCAACTTTGAGGTATTTGCTGAATAATTGGATTTTATCATAATGAGAGCCTGCTTGATCTCAAGCAGGTTTTTTTTTGCTCTTTTTAAATATTAAAACCCGGAGATGATTTTTTTTTGTATTTTTAGACCCTATGATATCACTTGGCCAAATAAAATATCTTAACTCACTTCAGATAAATAAATACAGGAAAATCCATCAGGAATTTATTGCGGAAGGAAACAAAATTGTTATTGACTTGCTACAGGCAGATTTTGAGGTCAAAGAGATCTTTGCTACTACAGGATGGCTGGAGATCAATTCCTCAAGATATCAGCAAAAGAATATTAGAGTGACAGAAGTTACAGAAGAAGACCTTAATAAAATTTCAGGCTTGACAAGCGCTAACGAAGTTTTTGCTGTAGTTAAAATGCCTCTAAGGAGTCTGGACTTACAAGCTATTTCCGGCGAACTTACACTGATGCTCGACGATATAAGGGATCCTGGCAACCTTGGTACTATCATAAGAACAGCCGACTGGTTTGGTATATCAAGTATTATTTGTTCACATGAGAGTGTGGATATTTACAATCCAAAAGTAGTGCAGGCAACTATGGGTTCTATTGCACGAGTGAGAGTGTATTATGCTGATTTAAAAGATGTACTGAAAAACCTATCACCGGATACAAAGGTATATGGAACCTATATGGATGGAGAAGATCTGAGTAAAAAGAGACTGCTGGATAAAGGTATTATTATCCTCGGTAATGAATCAAAAGGTATATCAAAAGAGCTTTCCCCACTTATAAATGAACGAATTGGAATCAGAGCATTTGAAAAAGGAAAGTCTGAATCTTTAAACGCAGCCGTTGCGTGTTCGATTATTCTCTATGAGTTTAGAAGGAAGTAAACAGATTTCTTCATGCCAACACTTTTACTGGACAAGCAATTGTTTAATGCGTTCTGTAGCATAAGTAGCAAACTTACCATCCTCAGTTGAGAAAATAAAGTATACATCCAGATCTTTGTTTGCTTTAAGGAATTCAATGGATCTATCAACACCCATAACCATAAAGGCAGTAGCATAAGCATCAGCTGTTATTGCATCTGCTGCCAGCACAGAAACGCTTAATAGGGAATGTTTTACAGGATAGCCTGTTGATGGATCAATGGTATGTGAATATCTTAGCCCATCTTCTTCATAATACGTCCTGTAGCTACCTGATGTAGCAAGGGCTTTGTTTCTCAGGTAAATCTTAGCTTCAGCTTCTATTTTACCATGCTTTGTTTGTGTCGGTAATTGTATCCCAACAACCCAGGGATCATCATTTTCTTTTGTCCCTTTTGCCAGCACTTCTCCTCCAATATCCACAAGATAATTCTTAATCCCTTTTGATTCGAGAAACTTACCAACTATATCAGCTGAATATCCCTGAGCAATAGCATTAAAATTTATCATCATTCGAGGATCCTGCTTGATCACTTTGTTATTCTTTAGTAAGATTTTCTGGTATCCGATAAATTCCATTATACTATCTATCATCAGACTGTCGATATCAGCTTTTTTCTCCAATCCAAAGCCCCAGGCATTTATAAAAGGTCCAACAGTAACATCAAAAGCTCCATTGGTTTTTCCGGAAACCTCTATAGATTTATTGAAGTTCTCATTAAAATAACTGTCAGTTACGACAACTGTATCATTATTATTAATTCTGGAGATTATGGAATTCTCAATGTAAACAGAAACGGATTTGTCATAATTATCAAGAAGCAGATCTATGTCCGCCTGATAGTTATATCCATCTTTATCATAATAGGTTAATGTGTAATAGGTTCCCTGGGCCTGGCCAGTAAAATATACTTTAACAGGTTTTTTGTCACCACTGCACGAAGCACTTATAAGAGCTGATAAAACCAAAAGAATAGTGAGTTTTCTCATGTATTGTAATTTATTTGTCCCGATACCTATCGGGATTGATGCTTGATGTTTGTTATTTAGCATCATATCAATTTTCAGCACATTTATTCTCAACAGTGTTACACTCTATAAGCCCTTGTAACTTACGGTAAAGCTATCCTCCAAAATCATCAAATGCCAGCATCTCCTCAGGTATTCCAAAGTCGTCAATCATTTTGATTACTGCATCATTCATAAGTGGAGGGCCACATAAATAATATTCGATTTCTTCAGGTTCAGGATGCTTACTGAGATATTCATCAATTATTACCTGGTGGATAAACCCTTCCAGACCGGTCCAGTTATCTTCAGGCTGAACATCAGATAAGGCGATATAAAACTTAAAATTAGGAAATAATTTTTCAAGAGCTCTGAATTCATCTTCATAAAAGATCTCTCTTTTTGAGCGTGCACCATACCAGAAAGTTGCTTTTCTGTTTGTTTTTAAGGTATTAAAGAGATGAAAAATATGTGATCGCATGGGAGCCATTCCGGCACCTCCACCAATAAACATCATTTCATTATCTGTTTCTTTAATGAAAAATTCTCCATATGGGCCTGAAATAGTAACTTTATCACCAGGTTTACTTCCAAAAATATAGGAAGAGCAAATACCTGAATTTACTTTCTTAAAGCTTTTGGTTTTATTATCCCATGGTGGAGTTGCGATCCTGATATTCAACATTACAATATTTCCTTCTCCCGGGTGATTTGCCATAGAATATGCTCTGTATGTAGGTTCAGGGTTTTTCATTTTCAGATCCCACAACTTGAATTTATCCCACTCATCTTTAAACTCATCATCTATATCAAAATCTTTAAAATCCACTTCACATTTTGGAACGTCAACTTGAATATACCCCCCTGACTTGAAATTAAGAGTTTCACCTTCAGGTAATCTAACAACAAATTCTTTAATAAATGTAGCCACGTTCCTGTTTGAGATAACTTCGCATTCCCATTTTTTAATATCGAGTATTTCAGGAGCAAGCTTAATTTTCATATCTTCTTTAACTTTCACCTGGCATCCAAGTCTCCAGTTATTTGCTTGCTCTTTCCTGGTGAAAAAACCTGTTTCCGTGGGCAATATAGTCCCGCCACCTGATTCAACCTGGCACCTGCACATACCACATGTCCCGCCACCGCC
>JAIOTT010000308.1 GCA_021106655.1 Bacteroidales bacterium | reverse complement strand
TGAGGCTTTAAGATAAACGGCTTTCCCTTCAGCAAGTTTAATGATTTCCCTGTATGACACCCAATATGGCGCAGGAACAATAACTTCATCACCCGGATTAACCAGGCTAAGCATCACATTTGCCAAGGACTGTTTGGCCCCTGTTGAAACAATTATCTGTTCAGGAGTATATTCAAGGCCATTATCTCTTTTAAATTTCTCACTAATAGCTTGTCTTAGATCAAGATAACCTGATACAGGTGAATAAGTTGTGTAATTTTGATTTAAAGCTTCTTTCGCTGCGTCTTTAATGTTATCAGGTGTATCGAAATCAGGCTGACCAATACTCAGATTAATTACATCATACCCTTTTGCACTTAATTCTCTGCTCATTCTCGTCATGGCAAGAGTTTCTGACTCCGACAACCTTTCGATTCTTTCTGCTAAATAATCCATATCAATATTTTTTATTACTTATTTTCAATCAACAATATTAAACGTTAATGTATTCAGTAGATCAACCCCATTGCGTTGACCTACAAATAATAATTATGCACCTTTCGTTTATTTGAGGGAACAAATGTATTAAATTAAAATAAATGCCAAACAACAAATTAACAATCATTTAAAAATATTTTCTGATATTTGCGTTAGAATTAGTAAAAACATCTTTTCATGAATAAAACCATTTACGAATGAATGAATTACTTGACATTTTAAAATACATTTTACCCTCCCTTGTTGTATTTGTTGCAGTTTACTTTGTATTAATATCATTTCTTGAGAACGACAGTAAAAAAAGAATTATGGAAATAAAACTGGCGAATCAGAAAACAATTACTCCTATACGCTTACAAGCATATGAAAGGATAGTGCTTTTTCTGGAAAGGATAAGTCCAAATAATTTGATTTTACGCGTTAGCCGCAAAGAATATAATGCTTTTCAGCTTCAAAGCTCTCTTATCAAAACAATCAGGGGTGAATTTGAACATAACTTATCGCAACAGCTATATATTTCTACACCGGCCTGGGAAATAGTTAAAAAGACAAAAGAAGATATCATTAAGTTGATCAATACTGCAGCTGCAAGTGTTAATGATGATGCTAATGCTAATGAGCTGGCTAAAAAGATAATTGAAATGAATTTTAAAAATAACAAAGCAATAGTTGCTCCTGCCCTTGAGTTTATTAAAAAAGAAGTGAGCCATATCTTTTAATCCATAATTGATTGAGGCATATAAATTTTACTTCATTCCAAAAGCTTAAGTATTTTTCTTATATTGCTCATTATTTAATAATATTTATATGTTGCTCGTATATACTACACGTATAAATAACAGGATAAATTACACCTTTAATCTTATCTTTAAGGACTTATTGGGTGTTGATATAAAGCTTACCGATAACAGTGAGGAATTTATTAAAGAAAAGGGGCCTAAGATCAACTATTCAAAACAGAACTTCAGTGATGAAGTTTTCTTTTTTTGTTCGGACCTATTATTTGAATCCGGTATCAGGGGGAAAGAACTAACTTATATCGAATTTAAAGGTTCAAAGGCATTTTTCCCTGTATACAATAAAAGCTCCGCATTTCCTTTTGACCCATTTGCTGCAAGTTTCTATCTTGTTACACGCTATGAAGAATACCTTCCTTATATTAAAGATCGCTACGGGCGTTTTCATGTGAAAGAAAATATGGCTTATAAAAATGGCTTTTTGAATAAGCCTGTTGTAAATATCTGGGCCAGGGAAATAGGCCTCTTGTTGCTGCAGAAACACAAAGAATCTACGCCAATACCTCGAAAATTCAAGCATATTCCAACTATTGATGTAGATACTGCATATTGTTATAAGCGAAAAGGGTTGTTCAGAAACGCAGGAGGCTATTTAAAATCACTGACAGAGCTTAATTTTAATGCCATTTCAGAAAGAACAAAAGTGCTATTGAGAATTTGTGATGACCCTTATGACACATATTCCTACCAGTTCAATATTCATAAGAAATATAATCTGGAAGCAGTTTATTTCATTCTTTTTGCTGCATATGATGAATTTGATAAAAACATCCCTGTACAGAATTCAAAATTTCATGAATTAATTAAATCACTGGCAGATTACGCAAAAGTTGGAATTCATCCGTCCTATGCATCCAATACTGATTTTAATAAACTCAGGGATGAAACAGAATTGCTGGCAGGAGTTTTAAACAGGGAAATTACAATAAGCAGGCAACATTATCTAAAAATTGATTTGCCGGCAACATATCGCAATTTGCTGAATCTGAATGTTTCTAATGATTATACAATGGGCTTTGCTGTGGAGCCGGGGTTTAGAGCCGGAATATGCAATTCATTCAATTTTTATGACCTTGATATGGATATGGAAACGGGCTTAAGGATACATCCTTTTGCCGTTATGGATGGCACATTGTGTGATTACAAACAATTATCTCCTTATCAAGCTATAAATGATATAAGATCCATAATAAATGAAGTAAAAGATGTTGACGGTGAGTTTATCAGCCTATGGCATAATGATTCCCTTTCTGAAACTGGCAGATGGAAGGGATGGAGGAGAGTTTATGAAGAGATGTTAGCTTATGCGGCAGGGAAAGGATAATATGCTAATATGCTAATGTGATAATGTGATAATGTGATAATGTGATAATGTGATAATGTGATAATGTGATAATTTGATAATGTGATAATTAGGTCAGGGGTCAAACCTGAAACCTGAAACCTGAAACAATTATGATCCACCACCTCACACATAAAGTGATTGACATTGAGAAATGGGATAGATGTGTCAAAAATTCCATTAATGGAATAATTTACGCATATTCGTGGTATCTTGATATTGTTTGTACTGAGTGGGAAGCGCTTGTAGAGGATGATTATGAGAGCGTTTTTCCTTTGATTAAAGGCAAAAAATATGGTATAAACTATCTTTACCCCCCATTTTTCACTCAGCAACTTGGTGTATTCTCAAAAAAGCTTCTGACAGAAACAAAAGTAAATGATTTTCTTGACGCTATTCCTTCAGAATACAGATATGTCGAAATAAATCTTAATACTTTTAATAAAGTTGATATTAATAATTTTAAGTGTTCTCCGAATCTGAATTATGAACTTGATCTGATCAACTCCTATAATAATATCAAAGAGAGCTATTCCAAAAATCTAAAACGCAATCTTAAAAAAGCTGAAGAGTCAGGCTTATCTATTGTAAATAATATTAAGCCTGAAGATATAATTGATCTTTTCAGGCAAAACCGGGGAAAAACCCTCAGGACATATAAAGAAAAAGATTATTTTATTCTCAAACGATTGATATACTCTTTAATTTACAAGCATAAAGCTGAAGTTAAGGGTGTATTTACAAAAAGAAATGAATTATGTGCCGGGGCAATTTTTGTTACATCTAACAACAAAACAATCTTTCTGTTTTCAGCATTGAGCCCTGAAGGTAAATTATGCAGTGCTATGCCTTACCTGATAGATAATTATATCAGTGTAAATTCTTCAAGGAATCTTGTATTTGATTTTGAAGGTTCCAATGACCCTAATCTGGCAAGATTTTACAAAAGTTTTGGATCTAAGGAGTGTAAATATTACCAAGTGAAAATAAACAAAATGCCCTGGTTCTCAAGAAAAGGTTTTTCCCTGGTAAAAAAAATCCTTGGTAAATAATTTCGATTCCATGCAAAATTTTCATAAGTTTGTATAATTCATTTTAATCAATGTCACTCAAGTTTGAAAATGTATTTAGAGATTTGCTTTTATATTTATTAACCAGATAATATTTAACAAAAATGATAAAGATAATAGGAAATAAGAATACTATTTTTGACCAATATATTGCTGAGATCAGAGATGTTGAGATCCAAAAGGACAGTTTGCGTTTCAGAAAAAATCTTGAACGTATGGGCGAAATTTTTGCCTATGAGATCAGTAAGCATTTAACTTATGAAGTTAAAGAAGTTCAAACTTCATTAGGTGTAGCAAATGTTCCGGTCTTAAAAGCATATCCGGTTCTTGCCACTATTCTCCGTGCCGGACTTCCTATTCATCAGGGTTTATTAAATTATTATGATGAGGCCGGTAATGCTTTTATTTCTGCCTTTCGTAAATATCGTAAGAGTGGAAAGTTTGTAATAGAAATTGAATACTCATCCAGCCCAATACTTGATGGCAAACAATTAATTTTATCAGATGCAATGCTTGCAACAGGGTCTTCAATGGTTCTCACATATAAGGAATTATTAAATCATGGTAAACCCAAACATACACATATTGTTGCTGTTCTAGCAAGTGCTGAAGGTATTGAATATATAAAAAAACATCTTCCGGCAAAGGATTTTACTTTGTGGGTAGGAGCAGTTGACGATGAACTTACAGCCCAGGCATTTATCGTACCGGGGCTTGGTGATGCCGGAGATCTGGCATTCGGAAGAAAAAATGGAGATATCTCCCGATAAATATCTTTTCAATTTCATGAATAATAATTAGTGTTGTTGCAATAAACAATTTGTATATGCGTTGTTGCGACAAATAATTCTATAAAGGAATACCGGGCTCTCTTTTTATCACGTCAGCCTAAGTCCAAATGAATGTATAAATTCTCAGTTTATAGATTCAAAAATCAGCTTTTATGAATTAAAAATCAGGGTTTCACCTATTACTTTATTGATATTACAGAGTGTATCTTTGTCCGGAGATATAATTTATTATTAGGATTTTGGCTAATATTTATGGAAACTTTTCAAATTATCGAAGGATCAATACTTCACCTGCTTGAGGTTCTCGTTTTAAGTGGGATAAAATTTATTTTTGCACCTGCCCTGTCGATGGGATTAGGGTTTTCTTATTTTCAGACAATCATTTATACAAGTCTTGGAGGAGTAGCAGGTGTTTATTTCTTTTATTATCTAAGTGGATGGATAATCAGCTTTTATTATAAACAGATGGATGTTTATGTTCAAAAGACTAAGAAACTCAAACTGGCTTATTTAAAGCATAAAAATAAGTCATATCCACCCCAAATAAAAAAATCTTTTACATTTCGGAATAAAGTTATTGTCAGGGCCCGCTTATCCTTTGGGATTAAAGGTATTGCAATTCTGACACCTGTACTTCTGTCTATCCCTCTTGGTGCTTTCCTGCTTAATAAATATTACGGACATAATAAAAAGAAATTTATTTATTTGAGTATATCAATATTTATCTGGTCCTTTGTTGTATCTTCATTGTTATTTATCTTCAGGCATTCCGGAACTTTACCTCTGAATTAATCTACTCAAGCCTTTCTTCTTATAATCATATTTTATCTTTTTTTTCATGCTTTTATGTATATTTGCATAGAAGAACTTATATCTGTTAGGTAAAATTTATTCTTTTATGAACACGATCTTATTTGAAAATATTAGAATAGCGGTTGAATCTATCAGAAGTCATTTATTACGAACGATATTAACTGTTCTTATCATAGGGTTTGGAATAATGGCTCTGGTAGGTATATTAACTGCAATAGATTCACTAAAATACTTCCTTGCTGAGAATTTTATGATGATGGGTGCTAACACCATGTCGATAAGAAATAGAAGCGTAAAGGTACAGGTTGGTGGACATTCCCGTCCGGAGTATTATAAGCTGATAACCTACGAAGATGCAAAAAGGTTTAGAGATCTGTTTGAGTATCCTTCCTATGTTTCCATATTTGTTTATGCAAGCAATACTGCAACATTAAAATATGAGTCTGAAAAAACCAACCCAAACATACCAGTCGTTGGATCAGACGAGAACTATATTATAACAGCCGGTTACGAGCTTCTTGCCGGCAGGAATTTTTCAATAAATGAGATAAACTTTGGAGCAAGCCTTGCCATAATTGGGTCTGATCTTAGTGCTAGCTTGTTCGACAATCACCAGGATGCTGTTGGCAAGATAGTATCCATTGGTGCAGGAAAGTACAGAATAATAGGAATTCTGAAGGAAAAGGGCTCAAGTCTTGGATTTAGTGGGGATAAGATCTGCATCCTACCCTTGAACAATGTTATGAACTATTTTTCAAGGCCAAACATGTCTTACACAATTAATATAATGACCAATACCACAGAATCTCTTGACCCTGCAAAAGGTGAAGCCACCGGGCTGTTCAGGATGATCAGAAAGCTCAGGTTAAATGAAGAAGATAATTTTGATATTGTTATGAGTGATAATATCGTTGAGCAGCTAATTGATAATATGAAATATATAACTGTTGCAGCAACTATTATTGGGTTGATAACACTTTTTGGTGCTGCGATAGGTCTGATGAATATAATGCTGGTGTCAGTTACGGAGAGAACTCATGAAATTGGAATACGAAAAGCAATGGGTGCAACCCGTGGAGTTATTAAAAGACAGTTCCTGGCTGAAGCTATTGTAGTTGGTCAACTTGGTGGACTTTTAGGGATTGTTCTCGGAATAATGGTCGGAAATATACTTTCTCTTATTCTGGGCACAAACTTTATTATTCCATGGATTTGGATACTTCTTGGTGTAATACTTTGTTTTATTGTAGCCCTTGTTTCAGGAATTTACCCAGCAGTTAAAGCTTCCAAACTCGATCCTATAGAATCCTTGAGGTTTGAATGATTATTGGTTTCAGGTTTGACCGGGCACATCGACAGGCTCAGTGCCCATTTGCTGATCACTGAACTTGTCGAAGTGTCAGTTTCTCAGTGAAAACAAGCACCACTTATCATTTAGCATGAGAATAAACTGTATGGATAGCGATTAGTTTATCGTAAATTGTTCCTATTTCTCTATGATACACAAAAATCTTGTATTCATTTTCTGTATCAAAGTGATTTCCTTCTATAAGAGTAACATCACCGGCAGTTTTGCCGTCCTCAAGAAAAACATACTGATAATTATAATATCCTTGTTTAAGAAACATTGTCGCTTCATAAGCTTTTCGCTCATAATTATAATGCATCAATCCTTCATCGGAAAATTGCCAGTATGTTAGTTCTCCCATTATATATAAGTTACCATCCACAAATGGAGCATTATAAGGAAGAGAAAAATGAACATAAACATAATCACTTTCAAGATCGTCATTTTCATAATCTTCTGTTTGAATAATTCGCATTCCATTTATATCTTTCACATAAGTGTATAACTTAAAAGTTCTTGGTTCATCATTCATAAGATACACCTGATTCCCTTTATTATCAACTTCAATGCTATATACATTTTCCAATGCGTACTTCAGGCTTTTTATATTAAAAAGTCTGAATTCATTTCCACCGTTAAAAACATTTTCATCTACTAAATCATAATACAATCTACTGTTTTTAACCATTCTTGGTTTGAAATCTATTAATGCGTTATCCCACCGACCATTTTGTGTAATAACTATTTTCAGGTCACTGTATGGATTGAGAATTTTATAAGCTCCGGAATTAAGAATAAAGTCAACCTCCTGCTTATATTTCCTGTCAGCTATTGTTGATGGTGCAACTACATTTGCATTAATTGTTACCAGAGGCTCAAAAACCATAAACCTAAAAACAAATGCCATATTTTCCTGGATATCATCATATACTTTTAATAAATAATTTCCTGATTTCATGATCTGCATATCCTCAGTGGGGAAAACCAGATCATAATGGACAAATTGTTGCATAGTATTTATAGAAAATTTATAATTACGAATAAAATCTTCTGTGAAACCAAGGAGATATTCATTTTGAAGAAGGTCAGATGGCTGCCAGTTAGCATCACAATGAACCAGTGTAAATTTATAATCTTTCACCTCTGGGTCAAGGTCATCGAACGATAACATCAATCTTTCATCTGTTTTGAGCTGAATATATGGCTGTGTCATTTCCCATCCCTGCCGGTATAATTGTATTGTTTGAATATTCGGATTGTATATGTGATTATAAGTACGTGTATAATCCTTTTTAAAATAATCGAAATCCTGATCCTGCACCTGTGAATTATCCGATATATTACCTGAAACTGAAAGGCTGTCTTGTTCATTTAATAAAGTATTTATGCCTTGATCTGCTCTCATTAATTGAGCACAAGAGCTAAGGATCAGTAAAACAAAAACGTATATAAAGATCAGTAAAATGTATAAAATATTATTTCTGAACATAAAATTTAACTTTTTGATATAATTCTGGTTCTTTCTTAGTCTGATGATTCAGCTTAGTTCCGGAAGAACAAATTATTCATCATTGATAAGGTACCGATATATTTATTTACAAAAATATACATTTAAATGAATGTTATGGCCTTTGTACGCAATAAAATCAAAAGTTAATATTTGTTGTTATTCTTTCCAAGTATTTATTATCGTATATGGAATACAAACTTTGTTTTATGCAGCTTGGCAGGGAGAGAAATTTTATGTTAAATCATTTAAATTAAAGAATTTACGAAGTTTTAAAAAAAAATGTATACAAAAACTCCATATTATTAAATAAACATTATATATTTGTTTTTTTTAAAAATATTTGAACATTGTACTACCAAAAATAATCCGTAATTTCTGAAAATTGTTTGAATAAATTATATAATAAAAATCTAATATGTCAAACATCATTAAATTAAAAAAGGGTCTTAATATCAAACTCTTAGGAGAAGCAGAGAAAACTGTTGTTGATATAAATTCTGATTTTTTTGCTCTAAAACCTACTGACTTTATTGGTGTCTTCCCAAAATTAATGGTCAAGGAAGGTGATGAAGTTAAAGCCGGGACAGTTGTTTTTTATGACAAATATCGTCAAGATATTCTTTTTAGCTCACCTGTTTCAGGAACTATCACTGAAATTAAAAGAGGGCCAAAACGTCTTCTGGAAGAGATCAGGATCAAGGCAAATGGCAAATCAGAATATGAGTCATTTCAAGTTTCTGATCCAAAAAATCTTAGCAAGGAAGAGATCACTGAATTATTACGCAAGAGTGGTATATGGCCATGTTTACGACAAAGGCCATATTCGGTAATTGCTAATCCGGGCGACGATCCGAAGGCAATATTTATTTCAGCCTTTGACACATCTCCCCATGGGCTTGACTATGATTTTATTGTTCACGGGAAGGGAGAATTATTTCAAAAAGGGCTGGATGCATTGAAAAAATTAACCTCCGGCAAAGTACATTTAAATGTTAACCCTCAGGAAACGACATCCAGAGTATTCCACAAATCCAAAGATGTTCAGATAAACCAGTTTACCGGGCCTCATCCTTCCGGAAATGTGGGGATACAGATCCATCATGTCGATCCCATCAACAAAGGAGATATTGTCTGGTATTTGAACCCCCAGGACGTTTTGATTATAGGAAAGTTTTTTACAGAAGGGAAATATGATGCAAGTTGTATGATCTCAATGAGCGGCTCAGAAGTACTCAAACCAAGATATTACAAAACCATTAAAGGAACTTCTGTTAAACCAATACTTGATAAGAATGTTAAAGATGGTGAGCATAGATATATTAGCGGGAATGTTTTAACAGGAAAGAAAATACAACAAGAGGGTTATCTTGGGTATTATGACTATCAGCTAAGTGTTATTCCGGAAGGAAATTATTTTGAATTTCTTGGCTGGGCACTACCAGGTTTAGGAAAATTTAGTGTCTCCCGTTCATTTACGTCATGGATGTGTACATCAAAAAAATATTCTATAGATACAAATCTTCATGGGGGAGAAAGAGCTTTTGTATTAAGTGGGGAATATGAAAAAGTTCTGCCAATGGATATTTTTCCTGTGCATCTGCTTAAAGCCATTTTGGCCGAAGATATTGATCTCATGGAAAACTTAGGGATCTATGAAGTAGACGAAGAGGATTTTGCATTATGCGAATTTGTCTGCACCTCAAAAGTAAACTCTCAGGACATTATACGCAAAGGACTTGATCTGATGAGAAAAGAAATGAGTTAATTGAAAGTAAAAATTATTTAATCCAAATATAATTGAATGAAAGCACTCAGAAAAATTCTGGATAACATTAAGCCTCATGTTGAAAAGGGTGGAAAGTTTTCAAAATTCCGTTCTACTTTTGATGCATTTGAGACATTTTTATTTGTACCGGATCATGTTACAGCTAAAGGATGTCACATTCGCGACAGCAATGATATGAAACGCACTATGAGTGTAGTTGTACTTGCTGTTGTTCCGGCAATGCTTTTCGGTATGTGGAATGTAGGATACCAGCACTTTTTGTCGATTGGCCAGGAAGCAGGTTTATGGGAGAACTTTTTTTATGGGTTTTTGAAAATTTTGCCAATCATTATTGTTTCATACGTAGCCGGCTTGGGTGTTGAATTCATTTTTGCACAGATACGCGGTCACGAAGTAAATGAAGGATTCCTGGTGTCGGGTATACTAATACCACTAATTGTTCCTCCGGACATTCCGCTTTGGATGGTAGCCGTTGCAACAATTTTTGCTGTAATAATTGGTAAGGAAGTATTTGGTGGCACCGGAATGAACATTTTAAATCCAGCTTTACTTACAAGGGCATTTTTATTCTTTTCCTATCCAACTGATATGTCGGGCGACAAAGTATGGATAGCTGATAAAGCTGATGCATTTTCAGGAGCAACTCCTCTTGGAGATGCATTGATAGGTGATCTGGATAAATTACCCTCCGTTTCAGATATGTTTTTTGGATTTATCCCTGGCTCGGTTGGAGAGACATCTACTTTAGCAATTTTAATCGGGGCAGCAATACTCCTCTTTACTGGTGTTGGGAGCTTCAGGATAATGATCTCTGTTTTTGCCGGAGGATGGCTTACAGGCTTATTAATGAATGTACTTGCCGTTAATTCATATATGGAAATGGATGCATATTATCATTTGTTACTGGGAGGTTTTGCCTTTGGAGCTGTTTTTATGGCTACTGACCCGGTTACTGCCGCACAGACAAAAAGAGGGAAAATAATATATGGCTTCCTGATTGGTGTTGTCACAATATTGATCAGGGTCTTTAATCCGGGATACCCGGAAGGTATGATGCTTGCAATTCTTCTTTTGAACATCTTTTCTCCATTGATTGACCATTATGTTGTCCAGGGAAATATCCGAAGAAGGCTCAAAAGAATTAAAGTCAAAGCTTAATCATCGATAATCATAGTAAACCAACTAATATGAAAACATACAGCAACTTATACATTTTCACATATTCTTCCGTACTGGTGATAATTATTGCAACACTGTTGTCTTTTACAGCTTTTAAGCTTAAACCACTACAGGAAAAAAATATTGAAATAAAAAAGGAAAGGGATATTCTTTCTTCAATTGGTGTGGTCAGCACAGCAAAAAATGCAGATGATCTTTTCAAAACTCATGTTATCAGAAATATTGTAATAAATTCCAAAGGAGTTGAGATTGATGGTGATGCTTTTAATATCAGTCATAAGAAAGAGTTAGAAAAACCTGTTGATGAAAGATTGTATCCATTATTTGAATGTCAGTTCGATGGGCAGAAAATTTTTATTACTCCTGTATGGGGCATTGGAATGTGGGGTCCTATCTGGGGTTACATTGCTTTAGAAGATGATTTTAATACTATATATGGAGTAAGTTTCGCAAGCGAAGCTGAAACTCCGGGCTTAGGGGCTGAGATTGACACCAAATCTTTCCAGGCACCTTTCAAAGGGAAAAAGATCTTTGATGAATCAGGGAAATTTGTCTCTGTTTCTATTATTAAAGGAGGAGCTCCTCCCGGAGATATTCATGGCGTTGATGCTATTTCAGGAGGTACCATTACCAGTCTTGCACTTCAAAAAACGATTTTTGGTTGTTTAGACAGCTATGTAACTTATTTTAAAAATCACGACAAATAATAAGATATGAAGGAAAAAGAATCACTATTTTCACCCAGGAACTTAAAATCACTTACAGGGCCTCTTAGTGCAGGTAATCCTGTTATAGTGTTGGTGCTGGGTATATGTCCGACTTTGGCAGTCACGTCCCAGATGAAACCAGCAATTGTTATGTCTTTATCGGTGATGGCTGTTCTTTCCATTGGTAATGTAATTATTTCATTACTCAGAAACACTATTCCTCCACGTATAAGGATAATTGTACAGCTAACAGTAATTGCTGCTTTGGTGATCCTGGTTGATCAGGTACTTAAAGCATATGTTTTCGAAGTATCCCAGAAACTATCAGTTTTTGTCGGTTTGATCATTACCAACTGTATCATTATGGGTAGGCTTGAAGCTTTTGCAATGGCAAACAAACCCTGGCCATCTTTTCTTGATGGTATAGGAAACTCATTAGGTTTTGGGTTTATACTTATAATTCTGTCATTTTTCAGAGAGTTGCTGGGAGCAGGAACGGTATACGGATATCCGGTGTTTGAAAAGATTGGTTTATACAGCACAGGCTATGTGGATAACGGTTTAATGTCGAAAGCACCTATGGCCCTGATCCTGGTTGGGATACTGATATGGATACACAGAAGCTTTAATAAGGATTTAATTGAATCAAAATAGTAAAGAAAAATTATTATGGAAAACATAATTAGCATATTTGTAAAGTCTATTTTTATTGACAATATGGTATTTGCATTCTTCCTGGGAATGTGTTCATACCTTGCCGTATCTAAAACAGTAAAAACAGCCACAGGCCTTGGAATAGCTGTAATCTTTGTTCTTGGCATTACAGTACCTGTTAATTATCTTATTAATAAATATTTATTAACTGAAGGAGCTTTGATCTGGCTAAGCCCTTCATTTATAGATGTTGATCTAAGTTTCTTATCTTTTATCATGTTCATAGCAGTGATAGCATCAATGGTACAGCTTGTTGAAATGATTGTTGAAAAATTTGCCCCCACTCTCTATACTAACCTTGGAATATTCTTACCTCTTATCGCTGTAAATTGTGCAATATTAGGTGGTTCATTATTTATGGTCAATAATGAATTTCAAACTGTCGGACAGGCTACAACCTTTGGTCTTGGATCAGGTGTTGGCTGGTTCCTTGCAATTATTGGAATTGCAGCTATCCGTGAAAAGATAAAATATTCGAATGTTCCGGCACCATTAAGAGGATTGGGGATAACATTTATTATTACAGGTCTGATGGGGATGGCATTTATGTGCTTTATGGGAATTAAGCTCTAAACGAAACTCCTTCTTTTTATTAATAATATGATTAATCAAAGAATTAAAAATATAAAAAAATGATATTAAATATTGGAATAGGAACTGTTATTCTCTCAAGTATAGTAGTGTTTTTAATTATCATCCTGGTTTTAGTATTGCTGTTACTATATGTTAGAAAGAAACTAGTCCCTTCCGGACCTGTTAAGCTTGTGATAAATGATGATAAGGAAATCGATACATCAGCAGGTTCCACTTTGCTGGCAACACTTAGTAATAATAAAATTTTCTTGCCGGCAGCCTGTGGCGGTGGCGGGACATGTGGTATGTGCAGGTGCCAGGTTGAATCAG
>JAIOTT010000186.1 GCA_021106655.1 Bacteroidales bacterium | reverse complement strand
TACAAAAAGTATAAAGACTATTATAGTTACGGATTTTATATTGCTAAAAAAATATAGAGTAAAAGGAAATGGCAGCATACAAAAAATATAGTGCATTTGGCAGATAGTGCTAAAATGAAAATGATAGCAATAAATAAACATTGAAGTAAATTGCAAAAAATGCTATTTGGTTGGCCAAGAAAGAGTGAGGCGCTACTTACAACATTATGTATTTGTCAGCTTGTACGGGAAAAGATTTTTTCCGCCCTGACAGACAATTAATATAAAACTTTTAACTTTATAACATAAATGCCCCATGCTATATGCCTTATGCTCCCTGCTAATTAATCAGTTAATATCAGTTTCATCAGTTAAATCTGTGTTCCATTTAGTCTAAATGAATTGGAAATAAGTATAATATTACTTTATTTTGCAAAGCATTTAAGCAAACGAAGATGAGCCAATTATATCCCTTAAAATTAAAGAATATTTTCAAAGACAAGATCTGGGGCGGACAAAAGATCAAGACAGTAATGGGAAAGGATTATTACCCCTTACACAATTGTGGTGAGATGTGGGTTGTTTCAGGTGTTGAAGGAAACCAAAGCATCATAGAGAATGGATTCCTGGCTGATAATGAACTCAACGAACTTGTTGAAGTTTATATGGGTGATCTGGTAGGAGAAAAAAACTATGAAGAATATGGAAACGAATTTCCGGTGCTGATAAAGTTTATTGATGCAAACGACTTTCTCTCCATTCAGGTTCATCCCGACGATAAACTGGCAAAAAAGAGGCATGGAGGAAACGGGAAAACAGAGATGTGGTATGTTGTTGATGCTGCTCCGGGATCTGAATTGATTAGCGGATTCAGTCAGAAAGTGGATAAGGACACTTACATGAGGCACCTTCAGGATAAAACTTTGAAAGGGATTCTTAATTATGAAAAGGTTAAGGCCGGGGATGTTTTTTATATTCCGGCAGGAAGAGTTCATGCATTGGGACCTGGAATATTATTAGCTGAGGTGCAGCAAACATCAGACATTACATACAGGATATACGACTGGGACAGGCCGGGTGTTGATGGCAGGATGAGAGAGCTTCATACAGATCTGGCACTTGATGCAATTGATTTTGAAGTTCATGATGATTATAAGACTACATATAACCAGGAAAAGAATAAAACTGTTGATCTGGTAAAAAGTTTGCATTTTACAACAAATCTTCTGCACTTTGATGAAAGCTTGCAAAAAGATTATAGTGAACTGGATTCATTTGTTGCTTATGTCTGTGTCCAGGGATCTTTTATACTGGATTATTTTGATGATAAGCTAGCTGTTGACACTGGAGATGCAGTATTATTGCCTGCAATAATGGAAAAAGTTAAGCTGACACCTTTGAAAGAAACAAAAATTCTGGAGATTTATATATCGTAATGAATAAATATTTAAATTTGGCCTCACTTTTGTTTTAGTGTTATTTAGTGTTTTAGTGAGTTAGTCGCATTTTTTTCTCGCCACAAAAACACTAAAGCTCAAAATCCCACAATAAATGACCAATTTTACAACATGAAAATTTAACGAAGTCTGAATATAAACAAAAAAAACATTTTATGAAAGGATTAAAGATTCTTGCTTTACTATTCCTTATAGCTGGTATTACTTTTTCGCAGGATAAAGAAAAGAAATATGGCAAACTACCTTCGGTGATGATCAAGACACTTGACGGAGAGGTATTCGATACAAAGAATATTACAAATGATGGTAAGCCGATAATTTTAAGTTTTTTTGCTTTATGGTGTAAGCCATGCATCAAGGAGTTAACAGCCATAGCAGATGTATATGAGGATTGGCAGGAGGAAACAGGAGTTAAGCTCGTTGCTGTCTCTATTGATGACGCCAGATCTACATCACGGGTTAAGCCAACTGTAAATGGGAAAGGATGGGAATATGAATTTCTTATTGACCAGAACTCTGATTTTAAAAGAGCGATGAATGTAAATATGATCCCACATACCTTTCTTATCAATGGAGATGGTGAGATCGTATGGCAGCATACATCATATTCCGAAGGCAGCGAGTTGGAATTGTACGAGATTGTTAGAAAAATCGCTGAAGGGGAAGATATACCTAAGGAATAATCAAAATCATTAATTCTCTTAAAAACATTATTTTGGAAAGAAAAAATATTTTTTCTCCGGTCAGGTTAATAATAATATTATTACTTTTTCCTTTAATTGCCGGAGCTCAGGATTTTTTGAACAAAGGAAAAGTAAGCGGGAATTTCCAGCTAGATGTTCAGACCTACATTGAAGATTCTACTATCGGAGCACCTGCAGTACCTGAAAAACTCCTAACAAACGGATTTGCAAATGTTAACTACACTCTTGGTAGTTTTAGTGCAGGTATTCGTTATGAGATGTACCTTAATCCAATACTTGGCTACGACCAGAACTACAAAGGAAATGGAATTCCTTACTGGTATGCAAATTATATTAAAGATGATTTTGAAATAACTGTTGGTAATTTTTATGAGCAGTTTGGTAATGGATTGATCTTTCGAACTTACGAAGAGAGAAATCTTGGCTATGACAATGCTATGAATGGTGTAAGGGTAAAGTACTCACCTTTTAATGGTGTTTATATCAAAGGGATTATTGGTACACAAAGATATTATTGGGAGAAAGGCCCAGGTATTGTCAGGGGAATTGATGGGGAAGTATTTCTTAATGATATTATTAAGAAAATGGCTGATAAGAAAACTAACATTAGCCTTGGCGGAAGTTTTGTAAGTAAATACCAGAAAGATGATCCATCATCTGATTTTCATTTACCACTGAATGTTGGTGCCTGGGCAGGACGGTTTAATATCACCAGAGGTAAAGTTAGTCTGTTGGCTGAATATGCCAGTAAGATCAATGACCCCTCAGGTGTGAATAACATGATCTATAAAGGCGGAGATGCTTTATTGGTGACTGGTTCATATTCACAAAAAGGACTGGGGATTGTTTTATCAGCAAAACGTATTGATAATATGAGTTTTAAATCTGCCAGAAATGAGATTGGCAATTCTCTGGATATAAACTTCCTTCCACCATTATCCAAAGTACACACATACAGTCTTCCTGCTATTTATCCATATGCCACACAGCCAAATGGAGAAATGGGACTTCAGGGACAAGTGGTATATAATGTTAAGAAAAAGTCAAAGCTCGGTGGAAAATATGGAATGAATATCAGTGCAACTTACTCGATTGTATATTCAATTGATAAGACTATGCTTAACGACAGTACGCCAATTGGCACAGAAGGAACACTTGGTTATGACACTAAATTTTTTAGCATTGGAGACGATAAGTATTTTCAGGATTTCAATATAGAGGTGACTAAGAAATTCAACAGAAAGTGGAAAGGGATATTTACATATATGAACCTTATTTATGATATTGAAGTTATTGAAGGCCATGTTGGTGACGCTACCGTTTATGCCAATATTGCCATTGCCGATATTAATTATAAGATCACACCGAAAAAATCACTCCGCCTTGAGCTTCAGTCACTTTTTACCAAGCAGGATGATGGTGACTGGTTTGCTGCCTTATTGGAGTATAGTATTGCACCAAAGTGGTTCATTACAGCAATGGATATGTATAATTATGGTAATAATGACCCTGACAAACGCTTCCATTATTACAACTTCTCTGTTGCGTTTATCAAAAAAACCAACAGAATATCTCTTGGATATGGTAAACAACGCGAAGGTATTCTTTGTGTTGGAGGAGTTTGCCGTGCTGTGCCTGCGTCTAATGGCTTTGCACTTACGATAACGAGTAGTTTCTAAGCTTTAAGATATATTAATCCAATAATCATGATGTTATATGTTATTAGTTATAAGTTATTTTTTCAACATTGGTTGAATTAATAAACCTATTAACAAATAACGTATAGCGTATAACAAAATAATATGAAGACTTTAAAAATATTTCTATTACTCATTATTGCTGGATATTTCGTCCAGTCATGCGATAAAATTGACCCGCCATATACAAAGGGTGGAGGTGGAACTGATACTGTTGCCTGCCCTGTGCCTGATTTTCCTATTAACAATAATCCGATCAGAAAAGTCATGATAGAGGAGTTTACCGGACATCAGTGTCCGAATTGCCCACAAGGTCAGGTAAAAATCAAAGAATTAAAGGTTAAATATGGTGAGCAGCTTAATGTAGTGGCTATACATGCCGGTGTTTTTTCAGACCTTGACCCTTCTCACGGATATACTTATGATTTCAGGACAGCAGAAGGTACACTTATCAATGATGATTTTGATGCTGGCAACCTTGGATACCCCAGTGGAATGATTAACAGGATAGTGAAATCTGCACCTGATAATCGTATCTTTTCACGTTTTGAGTGGGAGGGAGCAATGGATACAATGATGGCTGTATCTCCATTTTTGGATCTTCAGATAATTACCGATTATGACTCAGCCAGTCGTAAACTGTGTACTCATGTTCAGACAGAGTTCTTGCAGGATATTACAAAAAATGTTAACCTTGTTATATTTATTCTTGAAGATAGTATAATAAGTAAGCAACAGAGTATCTCCAGTGCAATAGATGATTATGTTCACAGTCATGTTTTAAGGGGTACTGTAAGCGGAGCTTATGGCAAAGTGCTTAGTGAAGGTCTTGTGACCAAGGACACCAAGATCATAAAATCATACAAGACGATACTTCCTGCTGAATGGGATGCACATCATATTTCTGTACTTGCCTTTGTTTATTATCCCGATGATATGATCATTTTGCAGTCGGAGGCGCATCATATTTATTAATTTTATTGTAGAGACGCGATTAATCGTGTCCCTACAATAAAATGCAACGTCCCTACAATAAAATCTAATGATTAACAACCAGTTTCCTGATATTGGTATAAGCCGCTGTTTCAAATTTGCAAAAGTACATGCCCGGTTTCAGATCAATTCCATCAACTGTAACAGTATGATTACCTGCAGCATGGGTTTTCGCATCTTTAAGCACTATTACTTCCTGTCCCAAAGCATTAAATAAAGATATCTTTACATTGCTGCTTTCCTTTAAAGAAAAATCGATATTTAGGTTGTTGTTAAAAGGATTGGGATAGATATTCAGCTCCATTTGTTCATAAGCAGTAAGATCCTCTACTGATGTAGAAATACTAACCGGAGGAAATACTACATAATCTATCCATCCGCAATCATCGCCCTGGCTAGCCCAGAAATCCTTTTCATACGACCATTTAAAAGTATGTGTACCTGCAGTTACCGGAAAGCTTACTCTTTCCCATGCCATCTCACCTGACCACTCCTCTTTCACTTGATTATCAATGGAGAATTTAAGAAAATCATAATCCTGTTCTGATGAAACTTTCCTGAAAAATGAGATAGTATCATCAATTGCAACATCCAATGTTATCATCATAATTGATAATTGATTACCCGAAATATTTCCTGATTCAGCACAATAGGTTCCTTCATAAGGATTATTGGTTGAGCTGAACCATGGTTTATTCCCCATAGTCACCCAAGGGAATTTTAAGAAATCTCCTGTTTCAAAATCTTCAGCGATCAAACCAACTTTTAAATTAAAATCAGTTTGTGTACTATATTTTCCTGAACTTAAGCTAAAATCAAAATCCAATGGTGTTCCTACAGGAGTGGCAGCATCAATAACTACAGTATATGTAGCATTTGTCATATTCCCTTTTTGAATAGTTCCTAAAGCAATATTTGAGTTTACAATACTTACATACATGGAAGATGATGTCATTATACCTTCGGATAAAGGAGCATCGCAATGACCATTATTAAGGCTTTGCAATGTTACTTCGATAGTCTCACCGGGATCAATTACGCCATTTCCATTTCCACCATTAACATCATCTACTATCAGGTTGCCAACTGCCATGAGAGGGGCATTGACTTTTATACTAAAGTTGGAATTCCAGGTATTACTATTATTATCTGTAATATCTATGCTGAGGTTTACAACATGCTGGTCTGGAATATCATCTGCGATCTCAATAGCATAAGCATCAGGCTCAATTTTGTTTGTACCATTTGTAATGTTGCCCCATAGCTGGAAATCATCTGAAATAGTTATGTATGTATCAACAGAAGAAAGAGTAGCTTCAACATTGTAGGCAACATCAACACCAAGGTTTTCAAGACTTACATCAAGAAGAATATCTTCATCAAATTCAGCAATACTGTTATTGTTGCCGTTAACATCATTGATCTGGTATGAGGAAAAAGAAACATAAGGTCCTGATGCAGCAATAATAGGAACATCACCGATATATGGAATATAATTATAAGCTGTGACAGCCACAGTCATTGTATCAATAGTAGTTAGAGGCGAAAAACTTATTGTTGCGCTGCCACCGGAAATATATCCGGTACCGATAATTTGCTTATTAATTGTAAGAGCAACAAAAGCATCATCAACATTACAATTCACCTGGAACTGATTAGCTCCCAGGAATAGTGTTGGATTATGACTCACTGTCATAGTTGCCGGCATATCGGTTCTTACCATAACGGAAGGGTCTCCAAATAAAGTCCATGTGTCAGCCATGCTCTCTCCTTGACCGGCATATTGATCAATCATATGGTAACAGCCATTAAAGGAGAGGCCACCAAAAGATCTTTTAATGTTATTTGTATAACTTTCTGTCAGAATATCAATCATCTCATCCTGAGCATCCATTGGAGGATCCCAACTTTGGTTAATAGTTGACATGAGAGCACCTATCGCACCTGTTGGCTGTTCATTATAAACTGCCCTTAGCCATGCTTCTGCAAAACAGTTGTTATTGACAAAATTCCCATTTACACAGGCAACAGACCAGACAAAAGGGAGCATATTAACGTTAGTAAGAGCATTAACATTGGATGATGAGAAGCCGGAGCTGGAAAAGGCGTTATCGCTTCCATGGCCGGTATATAATAATATTCCCCTCCCTGTATTAAGTGCATTTCCAACCATTGTCGAACTTGGATCTCCGGATGCATCCATACCACCTTGTGAACCATCAAACATTTCATCACAGGCAGTGTAAGTGTAAGACATAAGGTCTTGCTGCATATTCCGGATATGCTCATAATCCATTTCATTATCATCGCCCGGGCCTTGTGCGGAGCTTAATCCCAAACACTCTCCAAACCAGTTGCTTGTTACTGGAGGGTTAAACTCATAAGTAATAGTCCTGTCAACTTGTGTGATGACGTGAAGCAGATTTTCTGCAGAAAAACGACCGACAAATATGTCGATGTAATGGTCGTTCCCAACAATATAACCATAATTATTATCAGAATCTCCGGCAGAAGTTGCACTTGAAGGAACCTGTGCAGCATCACCAACTATCAACAGGAAAGTGAGGCCATTAGTGTTGTAATAATTTGTAACATAGCTTTTAATTGCATTGCTACCACCAATCGTTGCAACATCAACTATCTCAGTAGGTAAGCCTATAGTGTTTTTCCAGTCAACAAAACGCTGCATTGCAGGTATAAACTGCCCGTAAGAAATGATCAGCATATTACCGTGATCATCCAAAGGGGTGTATTTATTCTGACTTACATATGCATCGTAATTTATAAAATGTCGGGAATAAATATTTTTAAATTCAGTGTTGATCTTTGTTAGCTGAGAATTCCTGTTCAGAGTGTTTTTCCCAATTGTATTCTTAGTTTTTACTTCCACTGTGATATCATAATACACTCTCAAAACCTTTGTGACAGGATTGTATTGAAAAGGATAAACAACTACGGTTTGCCCTCTGAAGTCTCTGATAATATGAGGATTGTGCATATCAGTAAGTTTCCCGGGAAAGAAAGCGTCAGCTTGGTACACTTTACTGTATTGATAAGGTACACTTGCAGGATCAATGTCGCGTGTGAAGTTACCTTTGGAGGGTGCTATTTCTATATTTGTGTAATCTTTATATTTTGAAGAGATCACATTTATTTCCATCTCTGCCATATCAGGTATCAGAACAGAAGCAGTGAGCTTTGCCAGGTTAGGGGAACCCTGAATAAGTAATGAAGATCCATTCTCAATATCAACAATAAAAGCTTCCCCGTTTGGAGTTGTCACTTTATTCATCTGATATCCCGGAATGGAAAAATGTAATCTGGTTTTGTTTATGCTTGAATTTACAAGCTGAATATCTGCAGGAGCCTGCTTCGCCGATTGTATCTTAACCCATTTTGCAGCATTAGCATTCCATATGGCAACAATAAATATTGCCAGTACTATAAAATTTCTCATAAAATCCTGTTTTCTTTACCACTAAAATTCTAGTCATTTTAGTCACTCCAAATTCTAGTCACTTTAATTAATTACTATAAACTTTTTTGTTTCCTTTTTATTACCACAAACTAATACAGCATAGTAAACACCTGCCTGCATATCATTAATATCTATTACTGTTTGTTTCTGTTCATTCTTTGATACTGTAAAATCACTTAATTCTTTAATTCTTTTACCATTACTTTCGTATATTATTATTGACGACCTGCAATCTCCTGTTGAGCTGAAAGATAAAGTCAGCTGATCTTTTGCCGGATTAGGGAACACTTTGAAATTCAGTTTATCACTGTCTGTCATTTCATTACTCACACCAGCAGCACTGGAGATTGGTGGGAAATTAATAAGGTCTATCCATCCACAATCATCACCCATTGTTGAACCAAAATCTTTTTCATAAGTCCACTTAAAAGTATGAAAACCTGCTGAAACGGGATAGATCATCCTCGCCCATTCTTTTTGCCCTGACCATTGTTCTTGCAAATTATCATCTACATAGAATTTCAGAAAATCAAAATCTTCTTCAGAGCTTACTTTTCTGAAAAAGGAAATACTATCATCATTACTGACTTCAAAGGAAATTGACAGTATAGATTTTTCATAATTATTGATTGTTCCCGATTTTGCACAATAGACACCTTCATAAGGATCAACATTAGTAATTATCCATGGCTTATTGCCACTCTGTGCCCAGCTAAACCTGCTAAAGTCACCACTTTCCCAGTCTTCGCTTACCTGACCTATAAATGGAAAAAAGGATTTATGTTTTTGATAAACTCCCGATGTTACCATATATTCTAATTCAAAATTTGTTGCAATGGGAATTTGTGTGCTTACGGTAACAGAGAAAATGGCATTTTGTGATGTGCCGCTTATTAAAATATTAAAGTCGTAGGTAGAGTTAATTATATTGACAACATTACTTTGACAAAGTAGTTCAGCAGCAGCATTTTCTGCATCACGATGGCCATTGTTGAATGTAGGAATAATAATATCTGCAGTTTCTCCGGGATCAAGTCTGCCATTATTATTACCATTTTGATCATCCACAAAATAATTTCCAATCATAAGGTTCGGTGCATTTAGCGTAATCGTAATGAGAGAGTTAAATGAATTACCGGATGTATCCTGCATAGCAAGGTTAAAATAGACCTTTTGCTGGTCAGGTATCAGTTCATGAACCTCGAAAATAAAAGCTCCGTTTTGTTTTATTGAATCGAAAGCAGGAATATCTCCCCAGCTGTGTGTGTTTTTTGTGATTGTAATATTTGTATCGGCTGTTGACAATATTGCTGTTGTTGCATAAGATGTTGAGCCTCCGGTATTTTTCAATTCCACATCTAAAACAATTACTTCGCCAAAGTCAGCTTCTCCATTATTGTTTCCGTTTGTATCATTTATAAGGTATTGATTCAGGATCAGAAAAGGACCTCCGGGAAAATCAACGGTAACAGTATCAATATATGGCTGACGGTTTTGTTTTGTTACTACAACATCAGCAGTGCCGCCTTGCACAAAAGGTGTTAAGGATACAACTGCAATACCACTTGCATCAGAAGGAGCTGCACCATGCAATATCCCGTTCATAGAAATTCCAACATATGCATATGGTTCGGTAATTACTGTGAATGAACTTGCTCCAACAGGGATCAACGATCCATGACTGACACTCATTGCAGGAGGCTCTGTATAATAAACCATAAGAGATGGATCACCCATGAGATGATATATTTCCCAATAATAATCCCAATCGGAGGAACCGGATGTCATAACCGCCAGATTCCCGGCGTATATCATTTGATCTTGTGTAACAAACCATTCACTATAAGGCTCTCCATAAATATGAAAAGTCCTGTCGTATGCGGCTAGGCTACTTCCTGCATAAGTTGGATTTGCTGTAATGGCACCGGCACCTACAGACCAGTAAAAATCCTCACTCCAGTATGAGTTTGCAGAAGCTCCAATATATCCAATGGCGCCAGCGTTTTCGGCTCTTAAGAGTGCTTCTCCAAAACATTCCTGATACCCGAATGAATTCGTGACACAGGCATTACCAATCATTAATGGATATTTATGATTGTTTGTAAGTGTTGCAACATTATTTTTATCAAATGAAGGATTGTTCCATCCGTATGCGCTGCCATGTCCGGTATAATTAACTACACATGCTCCATTATTAACAAATTGTATTATCTGGGCACCCTGGCTACCTGAGGTAGGGTAGAGGAAATAAGCAGGGACAAATCCATTAGCCTGTTTTATATAATAATAACTAGCATAATTTACCTGTCCATTACCTTCAAGTGGGCCATGTGTTCCGTCAATACCGGCGATCAAAGCAGCTCTGTCCAAATAGGAGGGGTCAGGCATAAGATATTGTTCATATTCCAGTGTTTTATCAATTTGTGGCTGAAGCTGGTCAATATTATTTGCAGAAAACCTCCCATAAAATACTTCAGGCAAGAAGTCACCGGTATATTCACAAAAATAGAGGTCGGTGATATGATATCCTGTTGTCCCGTTCTTAGCAGGTATTTGTCCGTAATCACCAACTAATAAAACAAAAGTAGGTGCCGGATCGGTTGGTGTACCGGAAAAATAAAGATTTTCCAGGTAATCTTTTATTGAATCTGCAGTAGTGCCAACAGCAGGGTCATTAGTATAAGCTTCTATCACATGAAAACCTTTCTTTGTTTTCCATTCAATAAACGGCTGAAGCTGTGCCTGGAACATTGGGTCTGAAACGATCACATATTTAACAGGATATTGTGTAATTGTATCCTTTGAACCGCTGCTTTTATAATTTATGATGTTTTGAAAGACAGAATGAAAATATAGTGATTCAGTATCTCTTTTTAATGATTTGCTTTTTGCAATATCAGGATGTTGAAAAATAATTTCTGTTTCGATCTCAGAATAGATCCTGATAAGACCTTTCGCAGGATTGTATTGAATGGGTGATATGAATAAGCGTGAGAGTCGTACACCACGCATTATTCCCAGATCTTCTACACTAACAATATCATAGGGATAAAAGCTATCCTGATTATAAACTTTTTCGTTTATTCCGAAAACACTTTGAGCTTTCCCATTTTTTGGAACAGGCGCCTGAAGAGGATATATCGGATAATTGATATTAAGATCTTTAAGTTTATATTCTTTAAACTTCCAGCTGATAATCTTCACTTTAACGTCTGCTCCATATGGAATTTCAATAAGCTCGACCTTAACAGGCAATTCAGGATATCCAATCTTATTTGTTTTTCCATAGCCCTCAACTGACAAGATTGTAAATAATCCTTCAGGAGTATTAACAGTATTGTGGTTAAAGTCGGCAAAATAATTAGTAACAGACAATTTATGATAAGAACTTTCTGCGACCACCAGGGAGTTATTTTCATTATTAGTGGATGGTACAGTAGTTCCAGGGATAGGAAGAGCAAAGATAAATTGAGGATATACAAATAACAGGAAAACAATCCTGATGTATAAATAATACATTGAATTTTTCATATACCCTTTTCTGAAAAAAATTAAATCCCTTTTAATAAGAAGCTACAAAGGTACTAAATGAGTTCGAAAGTCCTAAATAATAAGGAAAAGGCTGAAGGAATTTTATTGTGGCTAATGCTGGATTATCATTATAAAAAGAGCATTAATCTGTCATTAAATCGGATCCTGTTAACCACTTCCTTCAGCCTTAAACACCTATGTAGAACAAAGTCATTATATAAAAGACAAATGAAATATTGAAAAGGTTGCATGTATATTAATTTGAAAATGAAGGGAAGGTTGCAGGTTCGCACGTTCGCACGTTTGCAGGTTCACTGGTTCGAAAGTTGGTGGGGGGTTGTGGGTTGTTTTCTTATCCCGTAGGGATTTAATATCGGTAGTAAGAATATAAAACCATAACAATAAAGTGCCGTAGGTACGAAATATCAAAACGATGGGGCGACTTCAGCGACATAGCAATTTATTCTTTACGTCTGTGGGAAATATTAATTAGCTATTTTTGTTGACCAGAATAATCAAGATATGAAAATACTCTTTTTAATTTTACTATTACTCTCAAGCTTTTATTTGGGTTTTAATCAACAAATCGAACTGCAAGGCCAATACAACGGAGAGAACCTATACATTCTCAGTTCATCTAACAACGATGGTGTATTCTGTATAAACGGGCTTACAGTTAATGATGAAAAAACAAATGATGAATTTAATTCAAGCTCTTTCGAGATTGATCTTTCGCAGCTTGAACTGGACATCGGTAGCCCTGTCAAAATAATTCTAACTCATAAAGCAGGATGTATTCCAAAGATCATTAACCCTGAAGCCATCAGACTACAGAATAATTTCACTTTTAAAATGATTGATATTAGCAGAAAAGGAATATTGATCTGGACAATTGATGGAGATGCAGGGGATGAAGCTTTTGAAATTCAGCAATTCAGATGGAGGAAGTGGGTAAAGGTTGGAGAAGTCAGGATACAAGATTCTCTTACCTTAAATAAATATTCTTTTGAGATTCAGCCTCATTACGGGCAAAACCTTTTTAGAGTGACACAAACGGATAAATATGGAAAGACTGTTTATTCAGCGGAAGAAAAACACCGGACTATGGTGAAGGAAATATTTCTCCTTTCGATAAAAGTCGGAGATGAGCTTGAGTTTACGGCTGAAACTTTTTATGAGATATATACCGAAGATGGTGAATTCCTGAAATCCGGGAATGAATCCGAAGTGGATGTTTCTGAACTATCCAAAGGAAACTATTGGGTGAATTATGATAATAAGACGGAGCGGTTTTTGAAAAAATAATTGTCGTAGAAAGAAAATTTAAAACCATATAAGGCATTTAAGGAAATATAAGATAACCTTATATGATCTTATAATTCTTATATGGTTCAAAAAAAAAGAATTAGAGTTTTTTACTAAGATATTTCTTGGAGATCTGCCTTACAGGATACCAGGCAGCTGCCAGCCCAATAACAAAAACCGTAAGAAAGATATAAACGAAATCAATAAACACCATTTTAACCGGGTAAGCGTTTACCACGAAGGAGCCATCAGTACCCTGAAGTTGTATTATCCCAAATTTTTGCTGTACCCAGCAGATGACACTCCCAAGAAATAATCCAAGAACAGCGCCTACTACTGTTATTAGGATACCTTCAATTAAAAATATTTTTTTTATCAGTTTATGATCTGCCCCAAGGCTCCAAAGTACAGTGATGTCTTTTTTCTTATCAATTATCAACATACTTAACGAACCTATGACATTAAATGTGGCTATCAATAGTATGAAACTGAGGATCATAAATATTCCCCACTTCTCTGATTTCATAATTTTGTAAAGAAGCTCCTGTTGCTGGAAACGATTCTTAACTGCGTAATCTTCCCCGAGCATTGCCTGTAGTTTTTTTTGTATCTCATCCCTGTCAGCATTATCAGCCAATCCTATTTCAATGGTGGTTAATTCGTTTTTATAATCCAGAAGATCTCTGGCAAATCTTAGAGGAACGATCATATATTTGCTGTCAAAATCTTGCTGAACAGAAAAAACAGCTGATGGAAATATCTTTAGTGTATTAAAATTACCTTCGGGATTAAAGCTGATGTTTTTAGTCCGGTTGATAGCATACACATTAATGGGATTAAGAAAGTCATTTAAATTAGCATTTATCAGATATGCTACTCCGGCACCAAGCACAGCAAAATTTCTGCTGTCGCTTTTCAAAATAAAACTTCCTTCAATAAGCATGGAATCCAGCCGGCTCATATTCATAAAATCCTCACTTACTCCTTTTATCCTGACAATATGTTGCTTATTACCATACTTGACCATTACATTTTCTTCAACAACCTCTGTATAATAAACAAGCCCGGGGATGTTACGGACAGCTGATCCGGGGAAGCTATCTGCATTAAAGGTTTTTCCTTCTTTAATGGTAATTTCAAGATCGGGATTAAATGTATTAAATAGAGATATTATTAGATTTTCGAAACCATTAAAAACCGACAGAACAATTATCAATGCCATTGTCCCTATCGTTATTCCTGTTATAGAAATAGCTGATATTATATTTATGATATTGTGTGATTTCTTTGATATCAGATATCGCTTCGCTATGTATAGAGGGAAGTTCAATTGTTAAATTGTTATATTGTTAAATTGTTACACTGCCACTGCCACTGCCACTGCTACTGCTACTGCTACTGTCTTTTGTTATTTCCATGCCTTCACTACTAGGCCGGTACCTGTACGCTGATGCTTGTGCACATCCAGGTAATTACAAATAAGTGCAACCGGAAAAGTGAGAATATAATAAAATGGTAAAATAATAAAGAATATCTTTGATTTACCCAGCATTAGAATAGGGTATTTCATTGAGAGCCGCCAAGAGATTTTTCCCGGCTTGCCATAACTGTATCTGGCTTCAGTTTTTGAGAACCCGGCTTTTTTTAATTTTTCCCTGATCTCATCAATATTATATCCATCTCTCACATGTTCATCTATAAATGAAGCAGTACCGTCGTTTAGCTCTGATCCATGGTCATGATCATGAACATCGGATCCTCCCTGATCAGATGGAGTTGAAATAAGGAGCATCCCACCCTCTTTCAAAGATCTATATAAATTTTTAAATACCTCCACATCTTCAAGTATATGCTCCATAACATCAACCGATAATACCAGCTTGTATTTATCTTCTTCTGAAAATTTCAAAAGGTCAGCTGTCTCAAAACTAACATTGTTTCTTTTTATTTTTGAAAAGAACTTACTACAATCTTCAATTTGATCATCTTTAACATCAATACCTTTAATCATCCAGTTTTTATTATAAGATGACATAAAATAGACGTATTGCCCAAATCCGGAGCCGGCATCAAGAATACTGACATCTCCTTTTTGTGTCTTAGCCCATGAATTAAACTCTTTTTTAATATGCCATGCCCTTAACAAAAGTAAATCAAGGAGTTTGTAAAATATTTTTCTTAAGAAAGGGCTTTTATTAAAGAAAACACCTAGTGTCCGTTTTATTGGGTCGTATTGCATTTGCTTTTTTGATTTATGTATATCTTTATGTTACATATTATGAGTTTATATGGAGTTGCTCTATGCTCTTTGCTTCATTCATCTTCTTCAAGTAATTTATCAATATTATCAATATAATCCAGTGAATCATCAATAAAAAAATGCAATTCCGGTATAACCCTGATTTGATTTCTGATCTTTTTCCCAAGATCGTAGCGTATACTTTTAGCTTGTCTTTTTATCTTTATTAATAATTCATCTTTATCGTTTGTAGCAAAAAGGCTCAGATAAACCTTTGCAATAGAAAGATCCGGAGATACAAGAACTTTTGTGACAGTGATCATAGCCCCTTTGAACAAATTTATGCTTTCAAAGCGAAATATCTCCCCCAGATCTTTTTGGATTAACCTTGATATCTTGTTTTGTCGTGTTGTTTCCATGTTGCAAAAATAGGAATTTTATTGTTTCGGGTTACGAGTTTCGGGTTACGAGTTTTTTTTTACTTTTCGACCTTTCAACTTTTAGAAAAATTTCTGAAACTATTTAATGCTAATTTGTGTCTTTATATTATCTTAGCAGATTTTTAGATTAAATTTATTAATCAACACAAATAGAGTAAATAAAAGCTTAATTATTCATTAAAATTATTAAAATGACAACAAGACTTGTTAAAATCATTTCAGTATTTACAATTACATTTTTATTATTTACGGTTTCTTTTGCACAAAGTACTATTATTACAACTGCAACATCTGTGCAAGCTTGCCCGGGTACTGTTGTTGTTCCAATTCGTGGTCAGGACATAGTTGGTGCGGCCTCAATATCACTTGGACTGTTTTATGACACACAATATCAAACTTATACAGGATATCAAAATGTCCATCCTGCATTATCAGGAGGAATATTTTTCGTTAATGATATAGGAGGATATGTTAAGTTGGCCTGGATTGGCTTTAATCTTGCAAACATCTCTGATGATACATTGATTGAATTTATATTTACATATCATAATTGTGAAGCATTAATGCATTGGAATGTTCAAGTAATTGGAGAATGTGAGTATACAGACATCAATAATCAAATCCTTCCTGCAATATTTGTTGATGGGCAGGTTTCTTCTTCAGCAATAACCTCTCAACCACCTGATTATAGTGCTACTGTGAACCAGAATGCAAATTTCAGTGTTACTGCGCCTGGCTCCACTACTATTCAATGGCAGGAAAGTACTGATAGTTTAACATGGAGTGATCTTACAAACGCAGGTATATATTCAGGTGTTAACACTAATACATTAAGTATTACCGGTGTACCTCTTAGCATGAATGGATATCAATATAGAGTATATGTCGCCGGGGGTGCCTGTGGTGATACATCTTGTTCAGCATACTTATTTGTTAGCCCGACACAACCCGTTTTAACTACCATCGGTATTGACTCTTCCTGTTATTCTGCAATTTCAGTACCTGTTGATGTTGATGAGTTCTATTCAGTTGCATCTTTTTCTCTTAAACTTGATTATGATACAAATATTGTGATCTTTTCTTCATATCAGAATGAGGATCCAGGTTTGTTAACAGGAATATTAACTGCCACTGCATCCGGAGGACAAGTAATGATTGATTGGAATTCACCAACTGAAGTAGATTTAGGAAGCCTTACCTTGTTTGACCTTGTTTTTTTACCAAAGCCTGGTTCCTCAGGATTAAGTGCACTGGTCTGGGATACTATTCCTGTTGGAAATTGTGAGTACCTTAAACTAGGTGGCTCCACTATCCCATCATATTATGCAAATGGTAGTGTAAAAATAAATACTCTTCCCACTCCATCTATATCAGGTGATACAGCAGTTTGTGAATATCAAACTGGCCTTGTATATAATACACCATTAGTTAGTGGGAATATTTACAACTGGACTGTGACTGGTGGTACAATACTTTTTGGTTATGCTAATTCAATTACAGTAAAATGGAGTGTTGCAGGTGTCGGCATTGTATCAGTTGTGGAAACAGATACTATTACCGGATGCGATTCAATAGCTGCAGACTTTTTAGTAAACATTCATCCTAACCCAATTGCATTTAATGTCACAGGTGGTGGTGGATATTGTTTTGGCGGAAACGGTTCAGAAGTTGGCCTGGATGGTTCTGAAATTAATGTGAACTACCAACTCAGGTATTTTTCTACTAATGTTGGTAGCCCTGTTAGTGGTACTGGCTCAGCAATATCTTTTGGTAATTTTACTGCTACAGGTTCATATTCAGTCAGGGCAAGCAGCCTTAATGGTTGTGAATTACCCATGAGTGGGGGTGTACAGATTTCAATAGACTCATTACCATTTTTGGCTACAGTTACTGGTGGTGGAACAATATGTATTGGAGGAAGTGGTCTTGAAGTTGGAATCGATACAAGTGAAGTTGGCGTCGACTACCAGGTTTTTCTTGATGGCCTGAGCTTTGGAACACCTTATCCGGGAATTGGTGGTCCTCTTTCTTTTGGTATTCAATCCGATGCCGGAACTTATACCGTGGAAGCAATAAATCTTACTACAAATTGTGTCGCAACTATGGTAGGCAGTGCCACAATTTCTTATACTTTACCTCCAACTGTTGATGCTGGAAGTGATGCCGCCGTTTGTGAAGGAAGAAGTATAAGCATGGCAGGAACAGCTACAAATTACGCTTTTATTGGATGGGTAACTGCAGGAGATGGAGTATTTGATACTATTACTTCACTGCATGCTACTTATTCACCAGGACTAAATGATATAACAAATGGAACTGTTATACTAACTATAACTGCTTTTGGAATCGGGAGCTGTGGTAATGTAAATGATCAAATGCAGCTTACAATTAACTTGTCTCCCTCAATTTATGCCGGATTAGATGACACTATTTGTCCTAATCAGGCATATCAACTAAACGGTACCGGAAACAATTATGATCAAGTTATCTGGAGTGGGGGTGATGGTATATTTAGTGATAGCACTATCCTTAATCCTACTTATACTCCAGGCCCAGGCGATTTTATTAATGATTCAGTGATAATAACTCTTGCAGTATATGGAATTTATCCCTGTGATACATTAATAGATAGATTAGTGCTGTATTTTCTGCCAAGCGCTATAGCTAACGCAGGAAGTGATGCAACAATATGTGAGGGAGATTCATATACTCTTATTGGAACTGCAACAGAATATACATCAGTTTCCTGGACAGGTGGTGATGGTAGTTTTGATGATCCTTCCAGCCTTAATCCATTATATACTCCAGGACCAAATGATATTGCAGGCGGTTCTGTATTTCTCACACTGGTGGCTTATGGTAACTGTGGATATGATTCTGACTCTATGGTTTTAACAATTAATGGCCTACCAACTGCAGATGCAGGAATGGATGCAGGTATCTGTGTAGGGCAAACCCATTCTCTAAATGGAAATGCAACCAATTATTTGTCAGTGTTATGGACACGTAGTGGTGATGGAATTTTTATGAATAGTACATCGCTGAATGCTATCTATATACCCGGACCAAATGATAGGATTGCAGGAACAGTTACTTTGACTTTAAATGTAACAGGTATTGCTCCATGTGGTAATACTACGGATGATATGATTCTTACTATATCAGCAGCAGCAACAGCTGATGCAGGAACGGATGCAACAATATGTGAGGATGACACCTATACACTTAGTGGATCAGCAACAAATTACTCATCAGTTTCCTGGACAGGTGGTGATGGCAGCTTTGACAATAATACCCTTCTAAATGCAACTTATTCACCAGGTGCAAATGATATTGCGACCGGAACAGTTACATTGACTATAACAGCACTAAGTATAACAACATGTGGTAACGCAACTGATGATATGACACTTACTATTATAGCTGCGCCAGTTGCAGCAGCAGGAATGGATGCATCTATTTGTGAAGGTGAATCTTATATTTTAAATGGTACAGCTGCTAATTATTTATCTGTTTCATGGACAGGTGGTGATGGCAGTTTTGACGATAATACCTTTTTAAATGCAACTTATTCACCAGGTGCAAATGATATTGCTACCGGAACAGTCAACCTTATATTAAATGTAAATGGTAATTCTCCTTGTGGTAGTGTTATGGATGATATGCTGCTTACAATAGTTGCAGCACCGGTTGCCGATGCTGGAGGAGATGCAATAGTTTGTGAGGGTGATACCTATTCTTTTAATGTAGCAAATGCTAATAATTACTCAACAGTATTATGGACAGGCGGCGACGGAAGCTTTGATGATAGTACATCTCTCTGGCCATTATATACTCCGGGGCCAAATGACTTAGCAGCAGGATCAGTGATTATTACATTAACGGTATATGGTTATACTCCTTGCGGAAATGCTTTTGACGATATGGTCCTTACTGTTGTTACTGCAGCTGTATCAGATGCAGGAGTAGATGCTATAATTTGCAAAGGTGAGACCCATACATTAAGTGGATCTGCTTCTAATAACACAGGAGTATCATGGTATACTGTTGGTGACGGAACATTTGACAATTCTTCAATCCCTGGTGCAACATATACTCCAGGATCTAGTGATATTGCAGCCGGTTCAGTTACTCTCACCTTTATTGCTTATGGTATTGACCCACCATGTGGTGATGCGTTTGATGATATGGTATTAACAATAAATCAACTGCCGGTTGCAGATGCAGGTGCTGACCAGACAATCTCTTATGGTACTTCAACTACTTTGGATGGTACAGTGACAGGTGGTTCTGGAACATATACCTATAGCTGGACACCAGTTGCATTATTGATTGATGCAACAGTTGAAGATCCAACTACAGTTAATCTGGACGATACAACTCAATTTGATCTTGTTGTCACTGATGTTGTGACAGGATGTGTTAGCTTAGCTGATGTAGTGGTAGTTGATATTACAGGAGGAGCTTTGACTGCAAATCCTCAGGCTGTACCTCAGGTTATTTGTGAAGGAGATGTGGTGACATTGCATTCCAATGCAAGTGGCGGCTCTGGAACGTATACCTATTTATGGACATCGAATCCTGCCGGTTTTAACAGTACTCAGCAGGATCCTACTGATTTTCCAATAGATAATACCTGGTATATCCTTACTGTTGATGATGGTTATAATACTTTTTCTGATAGTGTATTGGTTACGGTTTATATACACCCTACAGCTGACGCAGGCGCTGATGCTGCTATTTGTGAAGATGCCACTTACACATTGAATGGTTTAGGAACCAGTTATTCAAATGTATTATGGACAACAACAGGTGATGGAATTTTTGATGATGCCTCCCTACCGACAGCAACTTATACTCCTGAAATAAGTGATATTGCCAATGGAAGTGTAACACTTACTTTCACCGTATTCAGCGGTAATCCATGTGGTGATGTTTTTGATGATATGATCTTGACAATTAATGCTTCTCCAGCTGCCAACGCAGGTAATGATACAACTATTTGTGAAGGCGATTGTGCTACGCTCATCGCAGCAGGTGGTGTTTCTTATGTGTGGAATACAGGTGAAACTGATGCATCGTTCTCTGTTTGTCCGACAGCATTGACAACTTATACTGTAACTGTTGCTGATGCAAACGGATGTACTGCAAGTGATGATGTTGTAGTAGATGTGATCTCATGTGGTACACCTGTAATTGTAAGAACATTACTACAGGCTCCTTACACAGGAAGTGTAACAATGAATACAAATCTTAATGCCTTAATACCGACTGATCAACCTTATAACAGGGCTCCATGGAATTATGCAGGTGTTGAAAACATTGCTTCCATACCTGCAAATATGACCGACTGGATATTACTTGAATTAAGAGATGCTGCTGATCCATCACTCGTTATTGCCCGACGGGCAGCAGTTCTACTGGATGATGGTAATATTGCTGATATAGATATGGCCTCATCCGTTAACTTTGAAGGTGTTGCTGCAGGAAATTATTACTTGTGTGTGCATCATCGTAATCATATGCCGGTAATGAGTGCAAACCCAATAGCTATACCGAATGCTTCAGTTTATGATTTCAGTGATCCTTTGAACTTCCCTCCATATGGTGGAGCGACACAGGCTCTTATTGAACTTGAGAACGGAGTATTTGGAATGATAGCAGGTGATGTAAATAGTGATAGGTCATTAAAATACAGTGGCCCGGGTAATGACCGTGGATTGATTTTACAACTTATCGTAAACGAAAGTGGATCTACTAGCATCACAACTACTGTTAATGGTTATTATGATGAAGATATTAATATGAATGGTGTTGTGAAGTACAGCGGACCCGGTAATGATCCTTCTATGATCATTCAAAATCTTGTTAACTTAACAGGCTCTACTTCTATTACAAGTGTGTTTACAATACCAGTTCCTTAAGGTACAAGATTAGGTTAAGAGGTTAAGTAGTTAATTAGTTGAGTATTGAAGTTACCTTACTCAACTAATTTTACTTTTTGACTTTTCGACCTTTTGACTCTTCGACTTTCTTCATCTTCTTGAAAAAAAACCTATATTTGTAAAGGTGAAAAATCTCTTGGATATATTAAGGTATGTAGCCCCTTATTGGGGATATGCAGCATTAAACGTGTTATTCAATATTTTGTCAGTCATCTTTAGTCTTTTCTCCCTGACTATGATCATTCCATTCCTGACCATACTTTTTGACAACACGAAAATTGTTCATTCTGCTCCGCCATTGGCTTTTAATAAAGACTCCATAATTGAAAATTTTAATTTTTTCATCAGCAGGATTATTGTAGATAAAGGTGAAATAAATGCATTATTGTACATAAGTATTTTGGTCATTATCCTGTTTTTCTTTAAAAATATCTTTCGTTATCTTGCTATGTACTTCCTTGCCCCTATACGTAACGGAGTAGTCAAAGACCTCAGAAATGATATTTATTATAAGATCCTTATACTTCCGCTTGCGTATTTTACTCAGCAAAAAAAAGGTGATATTATTTCCAGGATGACAGCAGATGTTCAGGAGATTGAGTGGTCGATAATGAGCTCGCTTGAGATGATATTCCGTGAACCTATCACGCTTATTGCCTTTATTGTTACTTTGTTTTTGATCAGCCCTGTATTGACAGTTTTTGTTATTGTTCTTTTACCTGTTACAGGCCTTTTGATCGGGCGAATAGGAAAAAGCCTTAGAAGAACATCACTTAAAGGGCAAAAGAAAATGGGAGGAATTCTTTCTATTATCGAAGAAACAATATCAGGACTCCGAATAATTAAGGCCTTTAATGCTATTAATACAACTAACAGAAAATTCAGGGAAACTAATCAGGATTATACTAAAGTGATGATACGTCTGTACAGAAAGCGCGATCTCGCTTCACCGCTTAGTGAGTTCCTGGGTGTTTTGGTTATGGTAGTTATTATGTGGTTCGGAGGAAAACTTGTTCTTGGTTCAGATAATAGTCTCGGTGCTGAAGTCTTCATATTTTATATAACGGTCTTTTCGCAATTAATACAACCAGCAAAAGCTGTAACAACTGCGTATTATAATATTCAAAAGGGTGTTGCTTCTGTTGAACGTGTTAAATATGTGCTCAATGCAGATGAAGTGATCGAAGAAAAGCCTGATGCAATTACAAAAGACGATTTTTCATCTGAAATTGAATATACCGATGTTAGTTTTTTGTATGAGTCTGAAGAGGTCTTGAAAAACGTTGATCTGACTATTAAAAAGGGAAAAACTATTGCAATAGTTGGTCCTTCTGGTGCAGGAAAAACAACACTTGTTGATCTGCTGCCAAGATTTTATGATTGCGTTAGCGGAGAGATCAGGATTGATGGAACTCCAATTAAGGAATTGCGGATTAATGATCTTAGAGGACTTATGGGTATAGTTACTCAGGAAAGCATACTTTTTAATGATAGCCTGTTTAATAATATTGCTTTTGGGATGAAGAATGTAAATGAAGAGGATGTTATAGCTGCCGCGAAAGTTGCTAATGCTCATGAATTTATTTCAAAGATGGAGTTTGGATACAATACAAATATTGGCGACAGGGGAGCAAAATTGTCAGGTGGTCAGCGTCAACGTATTAGTATTGCAAGGGCAGTACTTAAAAATCCACCGATACTGGTCCTTGATGAAGCTACCTCTGCTCTCGATACTGAATCTGAACGACTCGTTCAGGATGCACTTATGAAACTGATGAAGAATCGTACTTCTCTCGTTATTGCACATCGGCTTTCAACTATACAATATGCCGATGAGATCATTGTACTTGATAAAGGTAGAATTGTTGAAAGAGGGTCACATATAGATCTGCTTGCACTAAAAGGTGTTTACAAAAGGCTCTACGATCTTCAATCTTTTGTGTAATCACTTGCAATGAATGATGCAAAGCAAATGACCATCAAAATATGATATTTATGCAAGAACTAAAAGATCAAATTAAAAAGCTTGCTGCTGAATATTTTTCTGAAATAGTTAATCTTAGAAGAGAAATTCACGCTAATCCTGAACTGGGGTTTAAGGAATATAAGACCTCAGATCTTATCTATAACAAACTCCGGGAATACAATATTGATGTAAAACAGGGTATTGCAAAAACAGGTGTTGTTGCAATGATAAAAGGTAAAAACCCTGATAAAAAAGTTGTAGCTCTAAGGGCAGATATGGACGCATTGCCGATAACTGAAACTAATGATATTGATTATAAATCAAAGATAGAAGGAGTTATGCATGCTTGTGGACATGATGTTCACATGGCTTCTTTGCTGGGGTCAGCGAAAATATTAAATTCCTTAAAAGATGAGTTTGAGGGAAGCATTAAGCTTATCTTTCAACCCTCAGAAGAAAAGTATCCGGGTGGTGCATCTGTTATGATAAAAGAAGGTGTGCTGGAGAATCCAAAACCTGATACAATATATGGACAACACGTTTATCCGGAACTTGAAGCAGGTAAGATTGGAATAAAAATTGGTAAATTCATGGCTTCAACAGATGAGATCTTCCTTACAGTAAAAGGTAAAGGAGGCCATGGTGGTACTCCTCATAAGAATATTGACCCGGTACTTATTGCTTCTCATATTATTGTTGGGCTTCAGCAGCTGGTGAGCAGGAATGCCCCACCTTATATCCCAACAGTTTTATCTTTTGGGAGGATTATTGGTGAAGGAAAAACAAATATTATTCCTGATGAAGTGAAGATTGAAGGAACGATCAGGACTTTCGATGAAAACTGGAGAGCAGAGGCTCATCAGAAAATAGAGAAAATGGCAAATTCTATTGCCGAGAGTTTTGGTGGAAGTTGTGATGTGTTTATTGATAATGGATATCCATATGTTTTTAATGATGAGCTTGTGACAATAAGAGCTAAAAATTATGCCAGGGAATATCTGGGAGAACAGAATGTTGTGGATATTGATGTTCGAATGACTGCAGAAGATTTTGCTTATTACGGCCAAATAATTCCTGCTTGTTTTTATCGTCTTGGAATAAGAAATGAATCAGCAGGCATAGTTTCAAATCTTCATACATCAGGCTTTAATGTTGACGAGAGTAGTCTTGAGACAGGAATGGGACTTATGGCCTGGATAGCTCTTAATGAATTGGTAAGCTAGTAAGGTATAAAAGATATAAACATTTTAAATAACAATACTATGCAACCATACGCATTGCAAAAACCATTATGCAAGAAAATAACTCACAAATAATAATATATCAAACCGAAAGCGGGGAAACAAAATTAGATGTTCGTTTTCAGGATGAAACAGTTTGGCTTACGCAAAAACTGATGGCAGAGCTTTTTCAAACTACTGTTCCTAATATTAATATGCACTTAAAAAGTATTTTTGAGGAGGGCGAATTAGAAGAAATTCCAACTATTAAGGATTTCTTAATAGTTCAAAAAGAAGGAGCAAGAGAAGTTAAACGAAAACAAATATTTTATAATCTTGATGCTATTATTTCTGTTGGTTATCGTATAAAATCGCACATAGCTACAAAGTTTAGACAATGGGCAACTCAACACATTAGAGAATATATTGTTAAAGGTTTTGTGTTAGATGATGAAAGGTTTAAAGTTCCGGAGTTGCCTTTCGATTATTTCGAAGAACTCGAAAGACGAATACAAGATATTCGCACTTCAGAAAAACGATTTTACAGAAAGATAACAGATATTTATGCTACAAGTGTTGATTATGACCCTACACTTAATATTAGTATTGATTTTTTCAAAACCGTGCAAAATAAACTGCATTGGGCAATTACTGGTAGAACTGCATCGGAAATTATTACAGAAAGAGCGGACAGTTCAAAACAAAATATGGGATTGACCACATGGCGAGGAAATAAGATTAGAAAAGCTGATGTTTTAATTGCCAAAAACTATCTAAAAGAAAACGAAATAACATTGTTGAATAATTTAGTTGAACAATATTTGATTTTTGCACAAGGTCAGGCAATGCGAAGAATACCAATGTATATGAACGATTGGATTGAGAAGTTAAATGGATTTTTAAGTTTAAACGACCGGGAAATATTAAATAATGCAGGAACAATTTCACATGAGTTAGCCAAAGAGAACGCAGAAGTAGAATACAAAAAGTTTAAGGATACGCAACGAAAAATGATTGCTGAAAGTGATTTTGAAAAAGTGATTAAGAAAATAGAAACTAAAAAGAAGAACTAAAATGCCAACGCCTCATACTCAAAACTGATGAACAATATAGCAATTTAACAATATAACAATTACCCATTTTAGTATATAGTTTAAAAATGCGAATGTGTATATTTAAATCTTGATTCATATTTGTAATGAAAGTTCAAGGAAAACATTATCGAACTGTTTGGATGGAAGCCGGATCTGTTTATATGGTAGATCAGGTTCTTTTACCATTTAGCTTTAGTATATTCGAAGCAAAGACCTATGCTGAGACCTGTTTTGCCATAAAAACAATGATAGTGAGAGGGGCAGGGGCAATCGGTGCAGCTGCCGGTTTTGCGATGGCGCAGGCTTTCCTGGAAGCTCCTGCTAAAGGATTTGAAGAGTTTATTCTTAAAGCAAAAAAAGAAATTGAAGATACACGCCCTACAGCCAGAAACCTCTTTTATGCCCTGGAACGTGTTTTTAAAGCAGGAAAAAGCACTTTAAATAATGCAGTTAAGGAAGCACAATTGATTGCTGATGAAAATATTGAAGAAGGGAGGAAAATTGGCGAGTTTGGAAATGAGCTTATTAGTGATGGATATAATATAGAGACTCATTGTAATGCCGGATGGCTGGGTTTCGTAGACTATGGTACTGCATTATCAGTTATCTATTCAGCTCATAGAAGTAAAAAGAATATTTTCGTTTATGTTGATGAGACACGTCCTCGCTCACAGGGAGCCCGCCTTACAGCCTGGGAATTAAATATGGAGAATATTCCGCATGTAATAATCCCTGACAACGCTGGTGCACATCTCATGTCGAAAGGGAAAATAGATATCATGATAGTTGGTGCGGACAGGGTTGCTGCTAACGGAGATGTGGCTAATAAGATTGGAACACTCGAAAAAGCAGTTGTGGCAAAAGAATACGGAGTGCCTTTTTATGTTGCGGCACCCTATTCCACAATAGACCTTGATTGTGAATCAGGAGATAATATTATTATTGAGGAAAGAGACGAAGAGGAAGTTCTGTGTCAAACTGGGTTAAATGAAAAGGGTGAAATTTGTAAAATTCAG
>JAIOTT010000292.1 GCA_021106655.1 Bacteroidales bacterium | reverse complement strand
TAAATATATCCTGTTCGTCCGTACTAGCAGTTGAAAATTCCGACACTACCGCCCCCTCATTTCCTGCCCGAAACCAATGCAAGGTATCCGGTATAAGTGTATATTGCTCCCCTGGATTCAGCACTACCTCATGAGAAACCTGGAGAAATTCCTTATAATTATCCAGACCTTCCTGCTTGGCATTTCCTGTTTTCATACCTGGGACATATAAATAAACCTTTCCCCATCTGCATCTGAAAGTTTCTTCTTTTCCTGGTATACCATTTTTTGTGGGATGAATATGTTCAGGACATGTCTGCCCGGGAAACATGACAATCTCCTTAGCACAAACACGATTGGTGTTAACGTATACGAGTACTTCAAGGCCGATACTGTTAAGGTCACCAAACCCAAAGTCAGCAATTTCAATAGCCTGTTTTTCCTCTTTAGTTAAAACTATTCCAGCCTTCATAAAATACTTAGTCGCCCTAAGTCTCGCTTCTTCAAACTGCTTTTTAGTAAGCATTCAACACCCCCCTTTCCCAGTCAACAACTATCTCCAGAGGAGATGGTTGTTTAATAGCTATACAACCTCAAAGGTTGCTATTTGCCATGGTTCCAACCCAAATTCAAAGACCTTTCCCTCTTTTTTTATTTGTCTGATTCTATTACCCATTAAATCAATTTCATATCCTTTTTCTCGGGGCACTGCAAATTCAACACTTACATCTGCATGTTTTCCTTCAGTTTCAAACAGTCTTATCTCAAATCCCTTCTCTCCTTTCCTTCTAAAAGAAGAAGTTACAACGCCATTTCCTTTGACTGTAAGCAAACTCATTTCTCTTGGGAGAGAACCTGCTGAAAGATCTCTTACCAGTATTTTTGCTTTGTAATCCATTTCCATAGACATTTTTAATCGTTCTTGATTAGATATGGCAATTTCATGTGGTATGAGAAAGTATTTGTATTCACAATACGACTGAAAACCGCCAAATGTTCTGGAAAAAACAGGGGTAGACTCACGCATTAATAGATTTGAAAATACATTGTCTTTTTTCAATTTAAAGTACTGGGTCCCGGAATGTACCAGCATGAGTGCACGGTCATCTCCAACAACATCAATAAATGAGAAACCGTGCAAAGTATCTTTGACAGCAGTCTCAACGCCAAACGGAATGTCTCTGTAAATCCTTTTAGGTTCAAAACCCGGAGAAAAATCAAGCCAATATCCTTCAAATTTCCATACATCGGCCTCTTTTTTATCAACAACCGGTGGGGCAACCGCCCGTAACCTGCAAGCAATTTCCACTTTAGGTGAATTAAAGTGAAGAGTTATTAATGTCTCAAAACTAACATGAGGATAAGAGTGCAGTACGCTTACCGATGCTTTTATAGGACCTTCTTCAATCCATGAAAAAACAGCTTCGGAACTGGCGGCATCAAAATATTCAGGTAAATTGTCTAATCCAAACTGTTTGCAATACTCTTGATTCACCTTTCCATTAAATGTTGCAAAACCATACTTTCCAGCATTAAGAAGTTCTTTATCCGTGTTTCTGTCAACAAGACTTATTATACTCCCATTCGTTCTATCCAGACTTAGTTTTACATAATCGTTCTCTATTATAAGATCTTCTTTATTAATTATTAATCCGGTATTATATTCCTCTAAAACTTCATTGATAAACTTGATATAGTAGGTAACATATCCGGAGGCAGGCATATTCTCAACTTCAAATACTACATCAGCAGTATTTATACTGGAATCAGGATTTGTTTTTGAAGAAATTATCTGTGAAGGAACTATCTTTCCTTGTGCATCAATAATCATGATGCCTTTAGCATAGATATCCTTCAAATATATTTTACCTGTTGAGACAATACACCCTCTCCTTTCCCAGGTGCACGGATTAAAGATTGTAACCGCCAGATCTCCCTGTGCATCTGTAGATGAATCAATTTTTGAGGCTATTGACTCCAGAGAATTCCTAAATATTGTATTCCCTGATGAAACTGCTTTGTCTAAATAAGTATAGCCTATTGCTCCCCAAAGAGTCTCATGAGTGTCATATAATCTGTTTCTTTCAACAAATGTCAGTCGATGCCATTGGTAATACTCACATAATGAGACATCATGACTTTGAGCGGTAAGCAAATCTTTCCAGATGCTTTTAAATTCACATATTTTCCTTTCAGGATCAAGCATATAAGAAAACGCATCAAACTGTTCTGCGGATATCAACAAGGCTTCTGCCTTCCTGTCGTTAACCCTTAGCTGATCTCCACCCATTCCCCATGGAAGTATTTTATCATAATCATCCATGGAAAACTTTATTGTGTCAGCGGGTTTTGCATATTTATCCATATATTCTTTAATAGTCAGAAATACAACATCGTTTCTCTGTTTCAAACCATTGTATTTTTCCGGATCAAATTTGGTATGAACCTGTATTTCGTCAAGCGGTTCCCACCCAAACTCAGTCCAGACTATAGCCGGTGGAACTCCTGATTTTCTCAATTCAGCCAGGCAGGCTTTGCCTTCAGGTGACTCGTAATATTCTATATCAGCAGTTACAACCGGTGGATGTAAAAACAATGAGTTTTTAGGTATACAGGGAATAACAGTGCCGTCTTTAGCCTGCCACAAAAAACAATTCGACTCCACCCTGGGGATGCCTGAAGTTCCAACTGTGTCACACTGAGCAATGCTTGCGTACTTGTATCCTGCCAGTTTAAGAAGTTGCGGAAGCTGGGGATGACTGAATTCCTCTTCTTCAAGAAAAGTATCCACATCCTCCCCAAGGCACTTTTTTATAACTTCACGACCTATTACCAGTTGTCTAATGTTTGATTCATTTCCGATCATTGTTCCAAGCGGTTGGCTGTATGAACCGCCAATTATTTCGACTTTTCCGGCTTTAAGATACTTTTTCAGGTTGTCAATCACCTCCGGAAAACTATTAACTATATGTTCATTGGCTGTTCCATCTAAATTTTTACAGGTTTTTAGACCCAATGGCTGTTTTGCCACAGTTAAGCTGTCTTCTATTTACGTTACACAGGACTCGATACCCAAGGTCCAACCTATTCCGATATAACTCCAATGGCTGCACAGTATGACTGCAAAATCAGGTATTCCAGCATTCTTACTTTTTTCGTTCATTATAAATCCTCTATATTAATAGTTTGTACTGCTTCATACATTGCATTAATATTTTCCTTTTTACTATTTGGGGGAATATTTGCCCCGTCGCATAAAATAAATCCTTTCACGTCTTTAAAAACTTCTAAAATATCGAGACATTCATTAAAAACTTCTTCACGTGATTTTAAATGAATTGTATGCGGGTTAACATTACCAACTAATACGCATTTATTTCCAAACAATTCTTTTATTTTCACTTTGTTTTGGCCGGATCCAAAAAGAGAATATTCATCAAATCTTAAATTTTTATCAAAATAATCTAACAAATGGTTTGCATTTCCACACATATGCCATAGAATGTAATATTCTTTAAAATAATCCATAATGTCACTGCAAAACCTACCGCTAAATCTATCAAATTGCTCCAATGATAAATTTACGGCTGAATCATCTGTTATAAATATTGCAGATTCTAAACCATTTTTTCTATTCTCTTCTATTAAAAATTCTTGCCAGCAAATTATTTTCTCTTTAACTATTTTCAATAATTCCAATAAAAATTTTGGATTATCTATTACATCATAATAAATCCTGCTACCCCTTAGTTGCTGAGCTAGAGTAAATGGACCCAATGTTCCTCCACCTAATGCAATTTTTTTAGAGAATTCAAGTAGTTTTATTTTCACATCATCTTTAAAAACTATATAAATATTTTTTGATGATTTCTGCATTTGATCTCTAAATTTAAGATTGGTTTTCCTATAATCTGATTTAATCGGATTGATTTTGTTTAAGATTTTCAAATCATTATTATCTCTAACCCAAGATCTAACATTGGGAATATTAGAATCATCATTGGGGAAAAAAGGTTCTCCTCCTAATGCACTTGCTTCATCAACATGTGATGCATGGGAACTTAGTGAAATATCACATTTATGAGATTTTATATTTTCTAATACCCATTTTTGCCCAAGAATTAAAGTAGTTAGCCTATCTTCGGGATCATTATAAAAATTTTTCATTGAATGTCCGATTTTGTTACCATAAAATTGTTCTGCAATACATTGTTCAACTGGTATGGTTTTTGTTTTTTTAAAATTTCTAACATCTGAAAGCTCTTGGGCTCTTTCCAAAATTTCTGAATAATTAATATTAATACTTAT
>JAIOTT010000244.1 GCA_021106655.1 Bacteroidales bacterium | reverse complement strand
CCGTATGGCCTTAAATTACCAGGGCTGGTTTCCCTCAGATGCTGAAAAACCTGAGCTTTCTTATATATACCTGAATTTTGAGGTGAAACTTAATTAATGACTAGAATGACTAAAATTTCAAATGACTAAAATTGGCAACTTCCAGCTCTTGCATTTAAAGTAATTATAGTCACTTTAGTCATTCGTAATTTTAGTCATTATTAATTCTAGTCACTCTTCTTTCTCTCCCCAAATATCAAACTCCCAATTCTTACCATTGTACTACCTTCATGGATGGCTGGCTGGTAATCTCCCGACATGCCCATAGAAATTTCAGCAAAAGATTCCTGATCAGGAAAATATTCTGTTTTTATACGTGAAAAATAGCTCTTTAATACTTTGAATTCTCGACTTACAACTTCCATGTCATCTGTAAAAGTTGCCATACCCATCAGCCCGTTTATCCTGATATTTTGCATCTCTGCATAATCATTACTTTCAAGTAATGATATCGCTTCAGCCATGTCGAGTCCAAACTTTTCATATTCTTTTGCAATATGAAACTGAAGAAGGCAATCAATTGTCCTGTCGTTTTTTAATGCTTGCTTATTGATTTCTTTCAACAACTTTAAACTGTCAACACTTTCAATTAGGCTTATAAATGGTGCTATGAATTTTACTTTATTGGTCTGAAGGTGACCAATAAAGTGCCATTGAATATCAGTTGGCAAAACGGCCTGTTTGGCAGTCAGGTCCTGAACTTTATTCTCTCCAAAATATCTATGCCCTGTATTGTATGCCTCCATTATATCAGAAGGTGGTTTGGTTTTAGAAACTGCAACCAGTTTGACGTGCTGCGGAATCTCATCCAGTATTTTTGTAAGATTGGTTTGTATGCTCATTTTTCTTAAAATATTATCTTGGCAAATTTAATAAATTATAATTTGTTTTATCAGTCCCGTTAGGGATTATATATTGGTAGAATTTATATTATCATCAATTATTAGAATGCCGTTAGGTATGATATAATATAATATGTCATTCCTACAGAGCTTAATGTTCAATTTCATTGTTTTTTTTCTACCGATAAATTATTCCTAAAGAACAAAACAAAAATTATCTTTGTGTTAGATTAATATTGTCTTAATGAGGAATAGTTACAGATCCATATTATTTATATTTTACATTTTATCTTCAGTTCTTTATATTCCACTGAGCGCTCAGAATGAAAGCTCTAAAAACATTGTCGTTAAAGGGATCGTTACAGAAGAGAATGAAGATATCCTCCCTTTTGTGAACATATATATAAAAGGAACAACAAAAGGAACAACCTCAAATATTGAGGGCAGATTTACACTTAATATTAGAAATGACAGGGAGAATGAACTTGTTTTTCAGTATGTGGGGTATAAAAAATATATTGTTAAAATACCAGCTGGCAACAACCCTTCTCCTTTGAATGTAATACTTTCTCCTGAACAAATATTACTTAAAGAAGCTGTAATTACAGCTAATCGTGAAGATCCGGCATATCCGATAATTCGAAATGCAATAGCAATGCGTAAACATTTTCTACGCGAAGTTCAGTCATATTCCACTAAGATGTACATGAAAAGCAATGTTACTCTTGATGAGATACCTGAAAAATTCTTTCTGATCTCTAAAAAAGAGATGCCTGACTCATCTGACCTTGGATTGCTTTATCTTTCCGAATCAGTAAGTATTTATAATTTTCAGAAACCCAATAGTCAAAAGGAAGAGATGATAGCATCAAAAGTAGCCGGAACTAAAGCCGGTTACAGCTTTAACAGGGCAGATATTGTACTTCTGAATTTCTATAATAACCTAATTTTTATTGGATTCTCAGAAAGAGGATTTATCTCTCCTATAGCCTATAATGCTTTGTTTTATTATAGGTACCGCTTAATAGATTCTTTTCAGGAAAATGAACTCCTTATCCATAAAATTCAGGTTATTCCTAAAAGAAAATCCGATAATGTGTTTTTAGGATACATATATATTGTTGATCGGAAATGGAATATTCACAGCATTAATCTTAAGATCACACGTGATTCACAGGTTGAACTGATAGATAGTATTAGAATAAGACAGATATATATACCGGCCCATGATAGTATCTGGACGCCGCTTTCTTTACATTTTATTGGATACTTCAAAGTGTTTGGCTTCCGGGCATCAACAAATTTTATTGCTTTTTTTACAGAATATGATGTGAACAGAGAGTTTCCAAAAGGATTTTTTAGTAATGAAGTTTTTAAGGTGACAGAAGAAAGCACAAAAAGAGATTCAGTATACTGGGAAAGTAAACGGCAAACTGTGCTTACTGAGGAGGAAATGACCAATTATAAGGAAGGTGATAGTTTACTCATCCTTCATGAATCAAAAGAATATCAGGATTCTGTAAATAAAGAGAATAATGTGTTTAAACCATTACAATTATTTATGGATGGTTACAGCTATAATAACTGGTTTAAAAAATATTCTTATGGTATTAACTCTATTGTCGACGGACTTGCATCTTTTAATACTGTAGAAGGCTTGTCGATAAATATTAAACCATGGTACAGAAAGACTTTTGAGAATAAGCAAAGGCTAAATGTATCTTCATCCCTGAAATATAGTTTTACCAGCCAGGATTTTAATTACTATATGGCAGCCCGTTACCGTTTTGATAATTTTAAGTATCAGTATATAAGCCTTTCAGGAGGGAAATATGTTGTACAGTATTGCAGGCCTGATCCAATATCTGATTTTTTTAATTCAATTTATACATTACTGCTAAAGGAGAATTATGCTAAGTATTACAGCAAAAAATATGTAAAAGCTACTTATGGAAGGGAGATAATTAATGGCCTGAATTTTTCTTTCACCACAGAATATTCACAAAGAGAAGCACTGGTAAATAATACGGATTACAGTTTGATTAAATATCCTGATAAGGAGTTTCTGTCAAATAACCCACTTGATATATCTGATGATACACCCGCTTTTGAAACAAATAATGCTTTGATCTTTAATTTTGGGTTTGTAATTAAATTCAAACAGAAGTATGCAATCTATCCAAAGAGAAAAGTCGTTTATGGATCAAAATATCCAATAATAAGGCTCAAATACAGAAAAGCTGCGATGGTTTTTGGATGTGATGTGAAATTTGACCAGTGGGAGGTTGAAGTTTCCGACAATATTAGTTTTAAGCAACTTGGAACATCAAGTATATCGGTTAGTACAGGAGGTTTTTTTAATAAGAAAAATATGTATTTTCTGGATTTCAAGCACTTTAACGGTAACCAAACTATTTTTATGTCTCAGAGAAACAGCAGCATTTCAATTGGTTCCGGGGGGTCAGAATTCAACAGCAGTGGGAATAACAATTTCCAGACTCTTGATTATTATAACCACAGTACTAATAATACTTATTTTCAAACTCATTATGAGCACCATTTTAATGGATGGATAATCAATAAATTTCCCCTGATCAGAAAAACCAAAATGCAGGTAGTTGGTGGTGTTAACTTCTTATATACTTCAGATAAGAAAGAATATACAGAACTTTTTGCTGGCATAGAGCATATCTTAAAAGTTCTACGTATTGATTTTGTGACAAAATATTCAAAATATTCCGGAATAAAACCTCAGGTAAGAATAGGGATGGGCTTCTAACTTTAGTTTTATACTGCTGTTATGTCAAAAGTCAGATGTCGGACGTCAAATGTCAAATGTTTTGTAAATGTATGAAGTTGTTATTTCACATCTGACATTTGACATCATACATCATACATTTGACATCGTATTAAGGAATTGTGATTGTATCTTAATCGAGCTTATGTATCACTAGTCCGCTACGAAGTTTTGGCTCAAACCATGTTGTTTTGGGCGGCATAATATTACCTGTATCTGCAATATCTATCAGTTGTTTCATCGATACAGGGTATAGAGCAAAGGCTACTTTCATCTCTCCACTGTTAACTCTTTTTTCAAGTTCACCAAGGCCCCTGATACCACCAATAAAGTCAATACGCTTTGAGGTTCTAAGGTTTTGTATTCCAAGAATGTTATCAAGGATCAGCTTTGATAATATTGTAACATCCAGAACTCCAATGGGGTCATTATCATCGTATGTTCCTTCTTTTGCTGATAGTGAATACCATTTCCCTTCAAAGTACATACCAAAATTATGAAGATTGGCAGGCTTGTATATTTCTTTGCCCTTTTCTTCAATTTCAAAAAACTCACTAAGTTTTTGAAAAAACTCTGCATCAGATAATCCGTTAAGGTCTTCGACAACTCTGTTGTAGTCGATAATTGTTAATTGATCATCAGGAAAGTGGACAGCCAGGAAAAAGTTATATTCTTCAGTTCCGTTATGAGAAGGATTATTTTTTTTCTTTTCATTTCCAACAAGGGCAGCTGCAGCAGTACGATGATGGCCATCAGCAACATAAGTACTGGGTATTTTGGAAAATAATTCAATAAGATTTTGAATATCAATGCTGTCATTTACTACCCAGAAATGATGTCCAACACCATCAACAGCGGTAAAGTCGTATTCAGGAGTTTTTGAATTCACGATACTCTGTACAATGACATCAATTTCAGGCACAGCAGGGTAGGTAAAAAAAACAGGCTCAATATTTGCATTGTTAATCCGAACATGCTTCATCCTGTCTTCTTCCTTATCCGGACGAGTAAGCTCATGCTTTTTGATTACCTCACTCATATAATCCTCAACTGCAGCACAACCAACAATTCCATATTGGGTTTTACCGTTCATTGTCTGGGCATATATATAAAGGTTCTCTGTTTCATCCTGAATGAGGTATGCATCATTCTGAAACCTGGTGAAATTTTCAAGAGCCCTATCATATACAGCCTGATCATGAACATCAATATCTTTATCAAGATCAATTTCTGGTTTGATTATATGTAACAAGGAGTACTCATTATCCTTGGCTTCCTCTCTGGCTTCTTTAGAGTTTAGTACATCATAAGGCCTTGAAGCGATAAGTTCGGCTAATTTCACAGGTGGTCTTAATCCTCTAAAAGCTTTTAATATTGCCATTTTTTGATGTGTTTTATTATGATTTTAATATGAATTAGAAATCCACTAGAAAAATATAATTATACAATTATACAGATGTACAAATATACAAATATATAGATATATAGAAATGCAGGTATATAAAGATTCTGTTATTCAATTTCACTGAAATTATTCACTAACCTGACCGTGAGTTTGATTGTTACTATTCTCTATTCCCTCGCCATTACCACTGTTATATGTTCTTTGTAAAGAACCTATCAGTGCACCAATCATTTTTGTCATTTCCATAAGAACACCTCTGGACTCTTGTTCAGTATCATCGGTAAGTAAATTTAATCTATATGCAATTGTAGTGTATACAAGGCACTCTCTCACAGAACTTTTTGCCATTTTCAGATAATAGATAAACTGGCTTTTATTCCTTGCAGAACCTTCTGCTATGTTAAGAGCAATAGCATTTGCTGCTTTTTCAAACTGATTTGATAAACTACTGTTAGAATTATCGGGGAAAAAGCTTGTTGTAGAATGTACCCATTCAATATATTCAATAGCTTTGTGGTAAATTCTTAAGTCTTCAAATCTAAAAAAAGGTATTACTTTTTCTTCTAATGTCTCGTTTTTCATAATGAGTTAATGTTGTTAAGTTTTGTTAATTATTGTTTTGTTTTATTAGTTTATATAAAGATAAAAATAAGAAGATAAATTCGAGGTCTTAAATTTACCTTCTTAAATTAGCTGTTATGTGCTGAATTATTTGTGGATCTAATTTCCGGTGGGGGTTACTTGTTAACCTGAAATTTGGTATCTCCTTTCTCGAAAAAGTCACGTATTTGATTTGCGGCAGCGACCCCTGCATTAATATTTGCTTCAGAAGTTTGTGCCCCGCTTTTCTTTGGTGTGAAGAAAAACCTACCGGGAAATTTCTCAGAAACTTCCGCATTGCAATCAGGTGCGATATCAGAAATATATTTAAAACCCTCTATATTTTCGAAAGCTTTAATAAGATCGGTTTCATTGATCACCTCTTTTCTGGCTGTATTTACCAGGGTTGCATTTTCAGGCATAAGAGATATCAGATCATAGTTTATACTTCCTTTTGTTTCATCATTAGCAGGAATATGCAATGATACATAATCACATTTGCTATAGAGGTCTTTAATATCATCAACATATTCAACCCCATCATTTTCAATGATCTCTTTAGAAATATATGGATCATAAGCGTAAAGTTTCATTCCAAAGCCTTTTGCAATTTCCCCAACAAGTTTTCCAACATGGCCATATGCGTGCATACCTAAATTCTTTCCACGTAGTTCTTTCCCAGCAGAACCGTTGAATTGATTTCTTGCAAGATAAACCATCATACCCATAGCCAGTTCTGCAACAGCATTGGAGTTTTGACCGGGTGTATTCATGGCAACAACATTCTTTTCTGTTGCAGCTGCAAGATCAATATTATCATATCCTGCACCGGCTCTGATAATGATCTTTAAATTTTTAGCAGCATTGATAACCTCCGCTGTAGCTTTATCACTTCTTATGATAAGGGCATCAACATCTGCCACAGCATTAATAAAATCTGATTGGTCTGCATACTTTTCAAGTAAAACAAACTCATATCCTGCGTCTTCAATAATTGTTTTTATTTGCTTAACTGCAGCAGGAGCAAATGGCTTAACAGTAGCAACGAGTACTTTTTTCATAGTATTTTTTTTAATTTGCGTTAGCATCTATTTAAATCGATTAATTCATAATCTTAGTGGAACTTAGTGCGATCCTTTGTGTATCCTATGTGGTTAATCTTTTTTTACCACGAAGTAACTCAAAGTACATCACAAAGTAACACAAAGAAAACCATTAGAATATCAATTTTTATGAATCATTCAGTTTAGATAGAAATAAGTTGCTAAAATAAATAATTTTTTAAATAATAAGATTTATTATGCTTTTAAGTTTTCATATTCTTTCATACAAGCAACTAATGCTTCAACACTTTCAAGTGGGAGTGCGTTATAGGTAGAAGCCCTGAAGCCTCCAACTGAGCGGTGACCTTTAATTCCAATCATACCCTTTGAAGATGCAAATTCAAAGAAATCACCTTCGAGTTCTTTGTATTCTTCGTTCATCACAAAGCAGATATTCATAAGCGATCTGTCTTCTTTTGCCACTGTACCAACAAATAATTTGTTTCTGTCAATTTCATCATATAAAAGATTTGACTTAAAAATGTTTTTCTTTTGCATCTCTGCTATTCCACCATTATTTTTAAGCCATTTTAAAGTTTGCAGGGCTGCAAAAACCGGTACTACAGGCGGTGTGTTGAACATAGAATCCTTATCGATATGAGTTCTGTAATCAAGCATAGTTGGGATAGCGCGGTCAACATTTCCTAAAATATCATTTTTTAAAATAACGAATGTAACTCCTGAAGGAGCAAGATTTTTCTGGGCACCACCATAAATTATTGCATATTTTGAAACATCGATGGGGCGACTGAAAATATCAGATGACATATCAGCAACCAAAGGTATATCAATATCAAAATCTTCATGGATCTCAGTGCCATAGATTGTATTGTTGGTGGTAATGTGGAAATAATCTGCATCGGCAGGAATTTCATAATTTTTTGGTATGTATGAGAAATTCTTATCTTTGGATGATGCTACTTCAATTGCCTCACCAAATAATTTACCTTCTTTAAGTGCTTTTGATGCCCATGAACCCGTATTCAGGTATGCAGACTTTTTCTTCATTATATTGTAAGGTATCATACAAAACTGTAAGCTTGCACCCCCACCGAGGAATAATACAGAATATCCATCCGGAATTTTTAGAAGTTCTTTAAATAGGGCTGTCGCTTCATCCATTACAGCAATAAATTGCTTGCTTCTGTGAGAAATTTCCATCAATGATAATCCCATATCGGAAAAATCAATAATAGCTTTGGCAGTGTTTTCAATAGTATATTGTGGTAATATTGATGGACCTGCATAAAAATTATGTTTTTTCATAGTGTTTTGATTTAGATATTTATTAATATTTTCAGACTCTTTTTATTCCTATGTTGCCAATGCAAATATAAGAGAAAAGAATTAAGCTTTACAAAAATATTTTAGTATTTAGGAAGTGGGAGGTATAAGGCGTAAGGTATAAGGTATAAGGTATAAGGCGTAAGGTATAAGGTATAAGGTATAAGGTGTAAGGTGTAAGGTGTAAGGTATAAGGTGTAAGTCATTCTTCGCAAATGGCACCTATGATAAAGCTTATTTAAAAAAAGACTTTGCGAGAGAGGAACGACCGAAGCAAACTGTCTCAATCCTGGATAGACTTGGCTAGTATTGTACCAGCACGACCGAAGCAAACTTTCTCAAATTTGTAGAAACTTATTTAAAACATGGTTTTGTAGGGATGTTGACAGATTGCTTCGTCCCCCGCCATCGGGGTCCTCGCAATAGTCATTCTTCGCAAATGAGTTTTATGAGGAAGCCCATTTAAAAAAAGACTTTGCGAGAAGTGCGCCAGCACGACGAAGCAAACTGTCTCAAACTTGGAAAGATTTGGCTAGTCCTGCGCCAGCACGACGAAGTAAACTCCAAACTATAGCACTCCAAACTTGTAATTGGGAAGGACAAGCTTATACGAAATCAAATACTGATCACTGTTTACTGATCCGTGCATGTAAAATTTTTATTGTGCCAAAGGCGGAAGCAAGAGTTAATAGCACTAGGACACCACTTCCGGTTGGAGCTCTGCCAACAGGAGGATCAGTATCTCCTGGGCCTCCACCGGGTGGTGGTGGGCCTTGAGAAATCGCTGTTGAACTTAAAAGCAAAAATGCTGTAATATATAATATTTTTTTGATGATCATTCTCATAAAGAAAAACTATTTTAAATAGATCTTTTCGGAATAGACACTCTCTTTGGTTTCCAGTAAAAGGATGTATATTCCATTTGGCTGGTTATGAAGAGATATTTTATTTAAGCCCGGTTTTTCGACTTTCATACTTTGTATTTCTCTGCCGAGTAAATCAATAACTCTAATAATTGCATCTCCATTTAGCTCATTAATGTTAAAATATATGTTTTTATCAAAGGAATAGACATAAAAAGGACTAATATCTTCAAGATTGCTTGTCGATACTGACTGGTAATCAAACCTCAATAAAAACCTCAGTTTATTATCGTTTGTATCTGCAATAAATGAATAGACAGGATTCTGCACTAAGTTTATAAGATCACTTGTTTTCAAGTCTTCAAGATAAATTTTTACACCAGGATCAAAACTTCCAAATTCTGAAGCTGTGATAACATAGGTACCTGTATTACCAACCTCCAAACATAAAGGTATTGTCATGTAGTTTGAAGTTCTGTCTAATACATTCATACATAGCATAATACTGTCAAGATCTGGTGTAAGGGTATAAAATTGAGGAGCGCTCAATAAACCATAAAGTTTATAAGCATCAAAAAGCCCATCATATCCAGCAGTTGCATTACTGTCGAAATGCACAATTAATTCATCTCTATCGTTATTTCCTTCAATTTTTAGTCTGAGAAAATCGTCAAAGGATTTTGTATTTTTATAAAAGCTTGCGCTGTTATGCACCCTAACATCATTATCAACCCCAATTGAGCCACCAGCAATGTTGTTACACTTTATAAAGAAGCCTTGACCTGAGGGTACATATCTGGAACCTCCTGTTTCTGAGCCATCCCCACCCAAGCCCTTCGCACTATAAGATTTGTATTGGCTAACGTCCCAATAGTAAACTGCTGCATCAACATTTGAGGAGCTCCACCCTGAGGCAGCATCAAGGTCCATGGCACATGGATACGGATTTCCAACTAAATTCCATCCCCCAGGTGTTCCCGCGCCGGAATTTGTTAGTGAAGTATTGCTTATTGAACCGTTGTTCAGTGTCCCTGTATATGTATAGACATTCTTTCCGCTTGCTGTTTGATTCCACACCGAATATCCTTGCATCACGTTCATGGGAGTACTTACCGGATGCCACAAATATATCCAGTTATTTGAATAATATATTCCCCCTCCGGCAGTATCAATGGTTTCATCAAATTCCCTTACGTAGATATCTAAAAATGTGTTGATTGTAGCATTACTAATTGGAGGGCTTAATATATGCCACTGGTCATAAGTTAAATATCTTTCAACTGTTGCAGCAGGTGTACCTGTCGCATGTATTAGTGATCCTGTTAAACTTGCAGATGTTGATTCTATAGTAAGTTTTGTGTTATCTGTATTGGTTAATGTTCCGCTTACAGTAAGGTCTCCGGATGAACTGATTGTAAGTGATCCGGTTTTTATGTCCAGGTTATTACATGCTTCGCCTGAAGCACTGATAACAGGATTGTTAGTCTGATCGTAAAGGATAACATTGGTGCTGGACGTAGGTTCAGCACCATCATACCAGTTTGTTAACGTGGCCCAGGCTGTGCTGGTTGTTACTGTCCAGTAACCCGGTGATTCTGTATCTGTGAGTTGAATAGCTCCATTAACAATATCTGTAGTTGTTAAAGTTGGCCCACTTGAAGATAAATAATGATTAAAGATTAAATTATAGGAACTGCTGGGTGTAAGGCCTGTAACCAATCCGCAAATACCGCCAGCGCCTCTGTCATTTGCATCTGCTAGCGTTCTTTGCAAGATTCTCGATGTAACTGAACCTCCGCTTGCAGTTAAAGAAAAATTACCGGTACTTGAAGCTGTTGATTGTGTCCCAAATTGCCCTAATAATAAAACTGAGCTTCCTTTGGCTGTTACCGATGATAAAGTTGCTGCCGCTGCTGCTGAAGTTGATGTTGTATTGGTAGTTGTGACACTAGTTTCGTCGGTTGTAAAATGTCGCCCTCCTGCGCCACTTTTGATATAACCCAGGGCAACAGCTACCAGGTTTGTGTTTTCTGTTGATATTGTGGGTAATGTTGAACCAGTAGCTCTATGCACTACCCTGAAATTATAGTCATCATCGTGGTGATCTGCAAGAACAGCTAATAGAGTTATCATCCCAATTTCATCTGTAGTTGGAAGTGTTCTTGTAATAGAATACCCTATTTCACTATACCCTCCTCCATCTTTTTGCATTTGTAATGCCCATTCTCCTCCATCAGTGGCCGATTGATACGCAGTCTTCCGACAATTAATGCTTGCAACTACAATGAAACCATCATATATCGGTAATGTGATTGCATCAGTAGTGAGTCCTGTAACAGCTACATATGTCCCACTTGAAGTGGTAACCCCGGTGGTTATTTCTTTCATATCATAATCCAGGGATGGATACGGGCTCACATCTGTATTTAGTGACATTGCCACAATGGTTCCTGAGCTAGTAGTTCCCTTTTTATTGTCACAACTGTGTTCAAGAGTATATGTTAGGTTTCCGCTTAAAGTGCTTACATCGAATACATAAAACAGAGATCCTATACGGTAGCTTCCATCTTTCATATACCTACTAATCGTACTACTTACATTTGGAGTACCTGCATTATCTGTAATGCGCATTATTAAAGTTCTACTCTGATTTGGATTATTTGAGCTTTGGTTTGTAAAGGTTGTGTACACAAGTACATTATCGATATTCGTCACATCAATGGTTGATGTTGTAGCAATGGTTGTCCATGAGTTAGCGGTAGTACTGGTTCCTGTCCCTGAACCTGCTACAGTTGTGAGATTATCAGCAAAAAGTGGATATGCTGTAAACAACATTATCGTAATAAATAAAATACTGTTCTTAAAATTATTGGGTATTCTATTATTGTTTTTATTGCAGAATTTAGGTCTATGAGTTATTTTCATCGCAATTTGATTTGGATTGTAGATTGCAAAATTAATTAAAAAAAAGAGATGGTTCAACCATTAGTGTAAATATTTAAAATATCATAATATGTGCTATTTCATTTTCTAAATTAACCTATTTGGGGTTTTTGGGTAATAAATCAATAGATTTTTTCCCTAAGCTTTTAAAACCTTTGTAGATAATATTCAGATCATTTGTGAATTTATAGTTTCGTGCGTACAACAAAGTTAGTCTACTAATAGCTTCGGCCTCATTTTTACGATTTTTAAAGGCGTATGTTGGTTCAAGAATAGCTTTTTTTATAAGAGGAAGCTTCACAATATCGTCTTTATCTACTGTAGCATAACCAACCCAGGAATACCTGCCAATGAGTACTCTGAAAACATTAAAGAAATACCCGATAGGATTATTAACAATAAAAACTGAGACTGGAGATACCAGAAGGAGGGACAAACTACCCAATATATCAAGCATACGTTTATTACGTCTGTTTTTTGTCCTTGTAATTGAATTAATATTAATTACATAAAGGTCTCCGGGTGCATTAATGGAATTACTTCCTATTATTGAAAGGCTTTCAGGCGGAGCTATCTTGAACTTCACCTCAGAATAATTCAGTTCTGACATTTTGTCAATGATCAAATCAGCCGGAATATCCCTGGCACAGAATATCACCTCTTCAATTTTATAAATGGGGATTATCTCTTTTAATTGTCCAATGTGGCCAATAAAAACATTATTGTTCTCTTCATTTCCTTTGGAATTTATCAATCCTATAAAACCGGGATTTAATGTAGTCTTTTTTAGAAGGTCGGCAACTCTTTCAGCTTCTTTCTGTTCACCAATTATTAGAAACCTGTTACTTGTATCAAATCCTATTTGGGTTTTTCCAATCTTAATACTTTGCAAAAGATAACGGATGAGAAGCAGGGCGATCATAGCCCACATAGCGCCAAGAATTATTAATGCCCTGGAAAAACGATATTCTTCACTTAAAAGAGAATAGATTACCAGGATAATAAGTGTTCCGATAAATATTCCTTGTAGTATTTTGATCTTTTTAACAGGGCGGTCGTAACCACCACTAAAATAAATTGTAAGTAGCCAGATCAAAATATAAATCGGAAGAGCAACAGCAATAAAAATATAGGGATAATGCCCTCCATCAGTATAAATGATATTGTGCTCCCAATAATCTTTAATGAGTAAGATACCTGCAAAAATAACTACTGCATCCAGTAAAGGGATGAATATGTGGGAGATAAATCTGTTAATAATCGCAAGACCTGCCCGAAGATATATTGCCATTTTTATTAGGAATGAAAACAGTCGGGCATTTTTTTGGGAGAAATGCTTCTTAGCAAAGATTATCATAGCATTATAAAATATGAAAACATAGTTTATGCTGCTTTTCTTTGTGCTCTCTCCTTTGTAATGTATTATCCTTGTTTCCGGAAAGTAGTAGTTATCATACCCGGCTTTTGTTATACGATACGACATATCAATGTCCTCTCCGTACATAAAGAATGATTCATCCAGAAGGCCAATTTCATCAAGAACAGTTTTTCTTAGAAGCATGAATGCCCCGGACAGTACATCAACTTTATGAATTGTATTTTTATCAAGATAGGTGAGATGGTATTTACCATATAATTTTGATTTCGGGAAGAGCTTTGCAAGACCAAATATCTTATAAAAAGCTACGGCTGGAGTTGGAAGCCCACGTTTTGATTCAGGCAGAAATTTACCTTTGCCATCAAGCATTTTTACTCCAAGGCCTCCTGCCTTAGGATTTCCGTCCATGAAGTTGATTATCTTTGAAAAGGTATTATCCTCAACAATAGTATCAGGATTTAACAGTAATATATATTCTCCTTTTGCCTGTTGAATGGCCTGATTATTTGCTTTTGAAAAACCTTCATTAGTTTTATTTCTGATAAGAATCACTTCCGGAAATTTTTCCTCAAGCATCCTTATTGAACCATCAACGGAGTTGTTGTCAACAACAAATACTTCCGCTTCAATATCTTTTATTGACTTTCGGACTGAGTAAAGACATTGTTCAAGGAAATACTTGACATTGTAATTTACGAGGATAATTGATAATTTCATGTGGTTATATTTGTTTTTTTTGCACGCACTCTGTCTTCCTTTGTCAGACATCTCCCGTTCATCGTAGCGTCCACGCTACGATGCAAAATTACTAGCGAAGCGTGGACGCTTCGCCTAACACAGGAGAGGGGGTAAAAAATATAACAAAACATTTAACGTTCCTTTAAAAACAAAATTAAGTAAAACAAATTAAACGTTGTAATTGATAAATGGTTCTGTTTTCTATTATCAATAAAACTATTAATTAGTGCTTGTCTATAATGTCACAAATTTCAAGCCTTGCATGGAGCATGGAGCACAGAGCTTGGAGTAAAATATTATTTATTAACGCATTACAAAAATACCTCCATGCTCTATGCCCTTTGCTCTATGCATTTTTAATAATAATCTGGACTTTATGGACAGACACTAATTAACTGTTCAAAAGTATTTTTTGTTGTTAATAAATGGCATAAAAATATTCTCTATTTTTGCTTTGTTATCGGATTCACAAGGAATACTGTTATTAGAGATTAGAGATTAGCGATTAGCGATTAGCGATTAGCGATTAGTGATTAGCGATTAGTGATTAGCGATTAGTGATTAGCGATTAGCGATTAGCGATTAGTGATTAGTGATTAGTTATTGGCTAATTAACAATTAACAATCAACATGATCAAATAAAACTGATAGAACTGAATTTTGTAATATTTATTTTTTGATTAAAATTTATCTATAAGAATTATATTCTTTTTGACGACTACAAAAGAGATAACCTGCTTCCATTGTGTTATATGAGGCCGGTTGCAGATATTAGATTTGGGATTTTAACAATTCGCGAAAAATGGGAACGCTACCTTGGTACCCAAACATCATCACTTACACAGGAGTATCTTAGAGTTAAATATCCAATAAAAAAAATGGCTGATAACATATTGATAAATGGTTCTGTGTGTCCAAACCCTGAACTAATTAAAGAAATTAAATCTTTAAAACCAAACCAGGCAATTATTAGTGATGATCAGATAATTGCGATGTATATCAAAGGTCATGACATTGAGAGTTCCGAACAATCCATCGAAGAAGAGATAAAAACTGAAACTGACTTTTTGTTTATTCATGATACATGGTGTATTTTTTCTAAAAATGATGAAGCAATAAAACAGGATTTTGAACTAATAACAAAAGGGAGAAAATCTTTACCAATAAGCAGTACCAATAATATTTTGGGAGGGAAGAATGTTTTTGTTGAAGAAGGAGCGCATGTTGAATTTTGTACAATTAATGCTAATACAGGTCCGGTATACATTGGGAAAGATGCAGAAATAATGGAAGGTTGTAATATCAGAGGTCCTTTTGCACTTTGTGACCACAGTGTATTAAAGATGGGGGCTAAGATTTATGGTCCGACTACTATAGGTCCTTACTGTAAAATTGGTGGTGAAGTTGTGAATTCAGTATTCTTTGGTTATTCAAATAAAGCCCACGATGGTTTTTTTGGTAATTCAGTAATTGCTGAATGGTGTAATATCGGAGCGGATTCAAATACCTCAAATCTAAAAAATACTTATGATATTGTGAGACTCTGGAATTATCCCAGGAAAACTTTTATAGATACAGGCACGCAGTTTTGTGGTCTTATTATGGGAGATCATTCAAAATGTGGAATCAATACAATGTTCAATACGGGAACAGTTGTTGGAGTTAATGTAAATGTTTTTGGCTCCGGCTTTCAAAGAAATTTTATTCCTTCATTTTCATGGGGCGGAACAAGCGGATTCTCCAGTTATAACATTAAAAAAGCCTTTGATGTTGCTGAAGCGGTTTATAAACGTAGAAATAAGGTTTTCGATAAAGTAGAAAAAGATATTATGGCAAGTGTTTATGACGCTTCCTTTAATTTTCACACTATTTGAGATAGGTATAAGGTATAAGGTATAAGTTCGAGGTTCAGGTTTGAGTTACTGCAAACTGAGACTGCAACTGCCTACATTTAAACCTTTATATCTTTACATCTTTGTACCTTTGTATCTTTTCCCCGAGTCTCATATCTCATATCTCTTAGTCTTTACTTTGGCATGCATATTGACTATATAAGTTTTTTAAATTTTTTTTCCGGAAACTGACAAATTGACTTAATTTATGGACCATATATTAAATACACAATTATATAATTTATCTGATATTATTGATGGCGATACTGAATTTATCCCATTGCTTTCACCTGAAGATGAAGAGCGGATGAACGCTGAGGATGTTCCGGAGGTGCTGCCGGTACTGCCATTAAGAAATACTGTTTTGTTTCCCGGAGTAGTTATCCCTATCACTGTTGGCAGGGAGAAATCAATAAAATTGATTAAAGATTATTATAAAAATGACAGGATAATTGGTGTGGTTTCCCAGAAAGATGTTGATGTTGAAGATCCGGATGCTAAAGATATTAGTAACATTGGAACTGTTGCACATATAATTAAAATGTTACAAATGCCCGACGGGAATACTACTGTTATTATTCAGGGAAAGAAAAGGTTTGAAATTTTAAATCTAATACAGACTGATCCTTATTTCAAAGCCCAGGTAATTCCTTATGAAAGCTCTGAAATATCTAAAAATGATAAGAAGTTCAATGCCCTGATATCCTCACTTAAAGATCTTGCACTGCAGATAATTACGCTGACACCACATATCCCTGCTGAAGCTAAATTTGCAATAAATAACATTGAAAGCTCAGGATTTCTTGTGAATTTTGTTTCTTCGAATCTGATTAATGAAGTAAAAGAAAAACAAAAATTATTGGAAATCTCCGATGTTTTTAAACGGGCTAACCTTGTCCTTTCTCATCTTACAAAGGAACTACAGGTACTTGAGTTAAAAAATCAAATACAGAAAAAGGTAAAAGTTGATCTTGATAAACAGCAAAG
>JAIOTT010000272.1 GCA_021106655.1 Bacteroidales bacterium | reverse complement strand
TTTCCCACCACCGGACACACTGTGCTTAAAAAAGGGCATTAAGTTCATTATCTGTCTTGATGAGTTTCAGAATCTAGCCAACTTTCCAGATTATAACATCCTTGAGAAAAAGATGCGAGCAGCCTGGCAACGTCATAAAAATGTTACTTATTGTTTATATGGCAGTAAACGACACATGATGAATGATATTTTCAATATGCCTTCAAAGCCTTTTTACCGTTTTGGTGATTTAATGTGGCTTCATAAAATAAATACCGAAAGCTGGGTTAATTTTATTGTCAAAGGATTTGCCAACACAAAGAAGTCAATTAAAGAATCTGATGCAAAGCGCATCCCTTTGATAATGAAAAACCATTCGTGGTATGTGCAACAATTGGCTCATTATACATGGCAAAAAACTGATAAAACAGCCGGTAAGGAAGAAATCCTTGCTGCTCTCAATGAATTAATCTACGCCAATACTCCGCTTTACCAAAAAGAGACAGAAAGCATAAGTGCAACCCAACTGAACTTACTTAAAGCCATAGTAAATGGAGAAATACAGTTAACCAGCACTTCGGTAATGAATCATTACAAACTTGGAACACCAAGAAATGTAAGTAAAAACAAAAGTATCCTCAGTAATAATGACCTCATAAACGAAGAAAACGGAAAATACGAATTTCTAGATCCAGCTTTTGAATTATGGTTTTTAAAACAATTTTTCAATCAGGATTATGCTTGTAAGCTTTATTAATTAAGTTGTTGAGTAGATTTTCCCATGCTCTTCTTAGAAATATTTGAGTTAATTTCAGAAAATAGTTAAATGATCATTATCTTTGTATAAAAATAACCTAGATGAAAAATATTGAAATGACTGCAGTGTTCGAAGCTTGCGAAGAAGGTGGATACATTGCATATATAGAGGAAATACCAGGTATTAATAGCCAGGGAGAAACTATTGATGAAGCTAAAGTAAACCTTACAGAAGCGATAAACCTTATGTTTGAGGAAAGAAGATCAGGTCGGACAAAAAATAAAAAAGACAAGGTTAAAAAGCTGATAACACAAACCCTATCCTTTAGCTTGTAATGAAACGAAACAAGCTTATCAAATATCTTGAAAAAAATTCTTGTGCACTTGCCAGAGAAGGAGGAAAACATTCATTGTATAAAAACACTATAACTGGAAAGATATCAACACTACCAAGACATATGAACATTAAAGAAAATCTTTGTCGAAAAATATGTAAAGACTTGGGAATTCCTGATATCCTGAAAGATAAGTAAATTAAACCTTATTGCTGCTCGCCATTTGCTTCGCTGTCATTTGAGCCTTGCGCTTAATTCTTGCTTCATACGTATACGCAATGCTATTTTTTAAATAAGTTTATGGATTTTTAGGAAGTTTGCTTCGGTCGTTCCTCCCTCGCAAAGTCTTTTTTCAAATGGGCTTTCATATAATATTCATTTGCAAAGAATGGCTATTGCGAGGACCCCGATGGCTATCGGGGGACGAAGCAATCTGTCGGCATCCCCACAAAACCATGCTTTACTGCCGACTGTGGACTGTAACTGCATACTCTTCCTGACTTCCGTCTTTTCCCCATTTTCATATTATCACATCAAACCTCGACTTTTTGACTTTTATCAGAACTCATAATCAACAACCACAGATGTTTCAGAAACTTGCTTTACAAATTCTATAACTTTAACATGCCTGGGGTGGACGCGGTAGGTTCCCAAATCTGCCTCATTTAAAAATTCTGACACAAGAACCAGGTCGTAAGCTGTGGGTCTTGAGCTGACATTTATTCCCACTTCCATCGATTTTAATTCAGGAATATGATTAACTAGGTCATCAAGCATTTTTTTCAGTTGGCGGGCATTGTTGATGTTTTCTCCTGGAATCTTGCATTCCCTGAGCTTGAACATCACGATGTGTTTGATCATTAGGTATAAGGTTTAAGGTATAAGGTGTAAGGTTTAAGGTTGTAGGTATAAGTAGTCTATACTTCATACTTCTAATTCATCAAGGGCTGCTCTAATTTGAGCTTTGAATTCAGGAATATCTACACAAATAACATCCCAGACAATCTTTGCATCAACCCCAAAATATTCATGAATTAAAATATTCCTCAGCCCAATAATTCTTTCCCATTGGATATTATTATATTTTGATTTAGTTTCTTGCGAAATATGATTAGAAGCTTCCCCAATAATTTCAAGCTGCTTTATAGTAGCAAATTTTATTATTGAAGCCTTTTTAAATGTATCAAAATTTATGTCTCTGTTATAAGACTCTATTTCCTGAATAGCATTCAGGATATGAAGCATTCTTGCTTTATCTCCCAGTTTACCTTGCATAAATTAAGATCTTTTCTTGTTCGATAAAAGGCTTGATATAATCAGATAATCCATTTGATGAGACCAAATCAACATCTTTGTTTAAAAGATTTTCCAGATCCATCTGCATCTGGATAAACTTTAATCCAATTGGTTCTGAATAATCTAATTCAACAAGAATATCTATATCACTATCATCTGTATAATAATCTTTAACTATTGAACCAAACAGGAAAGCTTTTAAAACCGGCTTGTCCTTAAAGTACTCCGCTAATATTTCGATATTTTTACTGTCGACTTTCATTATTCCAAAGATAATACTTTTTTTTGACTTATCAAAAATTACACATTACGATCGAATCTACATTTCAAACTTGTATTATTTGATATTCGAAATTTGCTTCGCGTAATTCATTGTCATTTGCGCTTCGAGCGTCATTTATTGTAATTTGTCCTTCGGACGTAATTTGCTTCGCGTTATTAAATGGTAATTATTACCAATTACTATTAATTACAATGAATTACTACAAATTACTACTGAATCACAACTCCAGTATCTTTTTATTAACCACCTCCAATATTTCTCCTTCCATCTCAATAGCACTCTTCTCAATATCCTCACCTTTTGCAAGAATATCCTTGACGTAAATTTTATCCTCTAGTCCTGAAGCATTAATCTTTACGTTCAGGAAAGCTCCCATCACTGCTAAGCGTGCACAAAGCACCCCCACACCGGCATCAGAAACAGAGTTAGGATTGCCTGTTTCAACCATTGCTTTTATGATATCCATTGATTCAAGGCTTGTTTGCATAACCTTATATGGGATCTCAATTGCATATTTAGATGCCTCCTGGATAGCATTTTTTCGAATTGCTTTTTCTTCATCACTTCCCTTTGGTAAACCGAATGCATCCATTATCTTGTTAAATGCATTTGTATCTTCATCAACA
>JAIOTT010000165.1 GCA_021106655.1 Bacteroidales bacterium | reverse complement strand
TTTAATTTATTGACAAAAGCTTCAATTTCTTTTTTGTTCTTTTCAAAATTTGCTTTTATCCTTTTTCCCTTTTGATATTTTTCCTCATCCGAAACCTTATTTTCTATCTTTTTCAGATCCTCGAATTTTTTATCTAACCAATGTTCCATTTTTTATGTTTTTTGTAAAATTACAACAAATTTTCAAAATTACTATCAAGTAATATAGTAAGTCTTCAGTCCTCAGTAGGCGATTAATTTGCTGACTGGAGACTGTGGACTGCCTACTTCTAAGCTTATACTACTTACTTATAATCAAGGATTTCTGCTTCTCCCTTCAAGATAGTCAATCCCTTATAAGCAAGTGAATCCATATCATTAACCACGGGATAGATCATGATTTTAGCGATCTTCTCAACCATATTTGTCAAATAATTTGCAAAGCTGTTCACATTCAACAAACTTCCCATCAAAAGGATTGCATCAACATCATAATGAAGCACGGCACTAACAGCTCCAATTTCCTTACCGATCTGATATGCCATTGCATGTAGGATCAATTTTGCATTTTCATCACCCGATTCAATCATTGATTCTATTTCGTTTATGTTATCAGTACCAAGATAAGCAATAACACCGCCTTTTTCTGTGATCATCTCTCTGATTTCAGCTTTTGTGTATTTACCGCTAAAGCAAAGATCAACTATTCCACCTAGTGGCAATGTCCCTGTTCTTGAAATAGAAAAAGGGCCGTTCCCATCAAAAGCCTGGTTAACATCGATCACTCTGCCATTTTTATGTGCACCAACTGAAACTCCTCCATGACCAATATGTGCGGCAATAATGTTGAGCTCTTCATATTTTTTATTTATGGATCTGGCATACTCATTTGCAACGCATTTTTGGTTAAGTGCATGAAATATAGATTTCCTTTCAAGTAGCGGATGTCCTGTTATTCTTGCAATCTCTTCAAGCTCATCAACTTCTACCGGATCGGCTAAATAAGCTTTTGCATCTGGGAGTGACTTTGCTATTTCATCTGCGATCAATCCACCCAGGTTAGTAGCATGGACACCCATAACTCCTTCCCTCAGATCTTTTGTCATAACTTCATTTACCTCATAGATTCCTGATTTAACAGGTTTAACAAGACCTCCACGCGAAATTAATACCTTAATATCTCTCAAATCAATCTCATTATCTGTAAGCTCTTCCATAATAGCTTTTTTTCTGAGCTCCAGTTGATCAGTAATATAATCAAACTTCTTTAACTCTTCAAGGTTATGCTTTATAGTTTTAAGAAATTCGAGATTTATATTTTTGTAGATAGCAATTTTAGTAAAGTGAGCTTCAGGGTAAATAACCAGAATTTTCTTGTTGATCATCGCTAATAATTTTAAGGTTAGTTTTTACTATTATGAAAATGACTAAAATTTCGAGTGACTAGAGTGACTAGAATTAATTTTAGTCATTCGTAATTCTAGCTCATTTTAGTCACTTTCTTTACATATTTCTTCGATATTGTCCTCCCACTCCAAACAAAGCAGCAGTGATCTGACCTATTGAACAAAATTTTGCAGCCTCAACGATACTTTCAAAAACATTTTCGTTGTTAATTGCTGATTTTTTCAAATCCTCAAGAACCTTTACAACATCATCAGCATATGTTGAATGCAATTCCTTAAGCATTGTAATCTGGTATTCCTTTTCCGATTCTTCAGCCCTGATTACTTCATCGGGGATGATAGTTGGAGAACCTTTAGAGGAAAGGAAAGTATTAACACCCATAATTGGAAGCTCACCACTATGTTTCAATGTTTCATAGTATAGCGACTCTTCCTGAATTTTACTTCGCTGGTACATAGTTTCCATGGCACCTAATACCCCTCCCCTTTCAGTAATTCTGTCAAATTCCGACAAAACAGCTTCCTCAACAAGATCAGTCAACTCCTCTATGATAAAAGAACCCTGTAATGGATTTTGGTTAAAAGCCAGTCCTAATTCATGATTTATGATCATCTGTATTGCTATTGCTCTTCTGACAGATTCTTCAGTAGGGGTTGTAATTGCTTCATCATATGCATTAGTATGAAGAGAATTACAGTTATCATAAACTGCATATAAGCCTTGTAGAGTAGTACGAATATCATTAAAATCAATCTCCTGGGCATGTAATGACCGGCCGGATGTTTGAATATGATATTTTAACATCTGTGACCTGGCGTTTCCTTTATATTTCGACTTCATTGCTTTTGCCCAGATAAGCCTTCCAACTCTTCCCATCACCGAATATTCAGGATCCAGCCCATTAGAAAAGAAAAATGAAAGATTAGGAGCAAACTTATCTATATCCATCCCCCGGGAAGTATAATATTCAACATAGGTAAATCCATTAGCTAAAGTTAAGGCTAATTGCGTAATAGGATTTGCACCAGCTTCAGCAATATGGTAACCGGAAATTGAAACTGAATAGAAATTTCGGACATTGTTATTTATAAAATACTCCTGAATATCACCCATTAACTTTAGTGAGAAATCCGTAGAATAGATACAAGTATTTTGAGCCTGATCTTCTTTGAGTATATCAGCCTGAACAGTTCCCCTGACAACAGAGATTGTTTCAGCTTTAATTTTTTCGTAAACATCCTTTGGAAGCACCCTGTCGCCAGTAATACCTAAAAGCATTAGACCAAGGCCATCATTACCTTCAGGTAAATCCCCCTGATATTGAGGTTGTTTAGTGCCGGCATTTTTATAAATCTTTGCTATTGTCTTTGTCACTTCATCTTCAAGTCCGTTCTTTTTAATATAGATCTCGCACTGTTGATCTATAGCGGTATTCATAAAATAGGCTGTCATTATTGGCGCCGGACCATTAATGGTCATGGAAACAGAAGTTTTAGGATCCGCCAGATTAAATCCGGAGTATAGTTTTTTTGCATCATCCAGGCAACAAATAGAAACACCTGAGTTACCGATCTTACCATAAATATCAGGACGAATTGCCGGATCCTGGCCATAAAGCGTTACCGAATCAAAAGCGGTAGATAATCTTTTCGCCGGCATTCCCATAGAAACATAGTGAAACCTTCTGTTTGTTCTTTCCGGGCCACCCTCACCGGCAAACATACGGGTTGGGTCTTCACCCTCACGTTTAAACGGGAAAACGCCTGCAGCATAAGGAAATTCACCCGGAACATTTTCAAGAAGACTCCAATTCAGTATTTCACCCCAGTTTTTAAAATTCGGAAGTGTAATTTTAGGTATCTGTAGATGCGATAAGGATTCTTTATGTGTTTTTATTTTAAGCTCTTTATCTCTTACCTTAAACACAAAATACTCATTTTTGTATTTTGCACGCTTATCTTGCCAACCTTTAATTATTTTTTTATTTCGGCTATCCAGATCCAGTTCTATTTCACTATACTTATTTTCTAACTTATTGAGAAGCTCCTTATCGGACTGATCGTCTTTGCTCAAAGTCTCAATACTTTGTCGCAGGCTGAATAATTTTTGTGCAATCTCTGATTGATCCTCTACCCATTGACGGTAGTCCCTGTTAGATTCCGCAATCTCTGACAGGTACCTGACCCGGTGCGGAGGAATTATATGTATTTTCTGATGTACTTTTTCAAGCTTATCATCAGGAGGTGAAAAATTGGCTTTTGTTTTTTCGTTCAGAGTTGCAATTATTTTTTCAAACAATTGATTTACTCCGGGATCATTATATTGAGATGCAACGCTTCCAAAAATTGGAAGATCTTCCGCTTTGGATTCCCAGAGAAGGTGATTTCGAACATACTGTTTTCTAACATCACGTATGGCATCCTGAGCACCTCTTTTATCTGATTTATTTATAGCAACAATATCAGCAAAATCAAGCATATCAATTTTTTCAAGCTGAGTAGCCGCACCAAAATCAGGAGTCATAACATAGAGAGAAATATCACTATGATCGACGATCTCAGTATCTGATTGTCCTATTCCTGATGTTTCAAGTATGATAAGATCAAAATTTGCAGCTTTTACAATGCTTAATGCATCCTTAACATATTTTGATACTGCCAGATTCGATTGACGTGTAGCCAGGGATCGCATATAAACCCTTGGATCATCAATTGAATTCATTCGTATTCTGTCACCAAGAAGTGCTCCGCCAGTTTTACGTTTCGAAGGATCAACTGAAACAATAGCAATTGATTTATCAGGGTAAGCAAATAAAAACCGCCTCGTGATTTCATCTATAAGAGAAGATTTTCCAGAGCCCCCTGTTCCGGTAATACCTAAAATTGGTGTTCCGTTGGATGCTGCAATTTTCTCCAGCTTTTTCAGCAGATCCTGAATTATTTCCGAATTATTTTCAGCAGCAGAGATAAGTCTGGCAATAGACTTATAGTCTCTGTTTTCAATATCCTTTACATTAACACTAACAGTATTCCCAATGGGGAAATCTGCTTGCTTCATCAGATCATTTATCATTCCCTGCAAGCCCATTTTCCTGCCGTCATCCGGTGAATATATACGGGTAATGCCATAATTATGCAATTCCTCAATTTCATCAGGTAAAATCACTCCACCACCGCCACCAAATATTTTTATCTGTCCGGAGCCATTCTCCTGTAAAAGATCATACATATACTTAAAAAACTCTATATGGCCCCCCTGGTAGGAGGTTAATGCTATCCCCTGAACATCTTCCTGAATCGCACAATCCACAATTTCCTGAACCGAACGGTTATGACCAAGGTGAATAACTTCAGCACCGGTAGATTGTAATATCCGGCGCATAACATTTATCGCAGCATCATGGCCATCAAAAAGTGATGCTGCCGATACTAGTCTTAAATGATTCTTTGGTTTATAAATTTCCTTTACCTGCATATATTGTCATCAAATTAAATAAAGATATTCCTAAGCTGTTATTAGTTATTCCCTGCAACTCGTAACCCGCAACTCGTAACCCGTAACTCACATTTCGCGTTCAAAGATACATAAATTTTCAAAAAAGGTGCCTGGAATTACAAGTGACTAGAATTACAAATGACTAAAGTGACTAAAATTATTGAATTGCCTCCAACTTCAGTTGGATGTGAAGTAGCAACACCCCCAGCAAGGGCTTTAGCCGAATTTTAATTTATAAGAAAATAGTTTATTTGTTCACGAGAGATATAAGAATGCTTTTCCATCCTGATGTTAAATAGAGTGGGAAATTGATGAAATCATCATTTTGTATTAGGTTTCTTGGAGAGGCACGTAATATACATTCAGGTTTATACTTTTCTGCATAACTCCTGATACTTTTTAAATTTAAACTCATTCCACTCTTCACCTCTAAAGGGAATATCCTATTTTGGCTTTGTAATAAGAAATCAACCTCTGCATCACTTCGGGAAGTCCAGTAGAATAAATCTCTAACTCCTGATGATACCAGTTCTGAGGCCACATAATTCTCAATAAAGGCACCATTGTACTCAGAAAATAATTCTGTTGGATTTATAATAATCTCTGAAGTTATATTTAGCATAGCCCCAAGCAAGCCCGAATCAATTAAATAAATTTTAAACTTTGAATGATCAGTATATCCGGATAAAGGGAATTTAGGAGTACTTACATTATAGGCAATATTTATCAACCCTGCTTTTTTCAGCCATTCAATAGTAAGTTCATATGTTAAAGCCCGTGCTTTCTTCCTAATATCACTATATTTAAACTTTTTGTTTTCTTTAGCAAGCTGATATGGGATTGAGTTCCATAGTTCAGACGTTTTAATAGCTTGTGAACTATCTGTATACTTTGAAAAATCTCGTTGATAAGCTTCCAGTATCTCATTTTGTATCTGTCTGGAAGAAGCTATATCCCCGGCATTTAGAAAGTTCTGTAATACTTCAGGCATTCCGCCCAAGTAAAGAAATAATTTTAAATGCTTCAAAAGTTTGTCATGTATTATTTCCATTAAAGGTTCAATTAACTTTAAATTCATTAGTTTTTCAACTAAGAGTTCTTCACCAAATGCATTCAGATATTCTATAAAACTCATAGGATACAATGTCATGAAATTAACTTTCCCAACAGGAAAACTTCTTTGGTTACCAACACTTATGCCAAGCAATGATCCGGCAGCAATAATGTGATATTCCGGAGTTTGTTCATGGAAATACTTTAATGATGTAAGCACCTCTTCAACTGCTTGTATTTCATCAAAGAAAAGTAATGTATCTTCTGATGTAATTTTTTTTCCAAGATATAAACTGATATTATTAATTACACTTTCAGGTTGCAATTCTCCTTGGAATATTGATTTCAAACCGGGGTTTTGTTCAAAATTCAAATATATCAAATCTGAATATTCTTTTTCTCCGAACTCATTTACCAGATAAGTTTTCCCAACCTGACGAGCTCCCTGTAAGAGAAGAGGCTTTCGATCCTGATCATTTTTCCATTGCAGTAAGTTATTATATAGTAGTCTTTTCATACATTATCTCCTTAAAAGTGTTGTAAAGGTATGAATTTATCTCCAAATAAGTGTATTTTTCTCAAATATTATCTCCACAAAAACGCTATTTATACGAAGAAAGTTAATGTTTTGTTCGAATGTTACCTTGTTAGCTATTATTCTTTAGCCGGATCTTACATCTTGTCCAAAGTTCCGAAACGTAGATAAGTTTATTCCCTGAAGGCAGTTAAATTTTAAATTGATAGCTTGTTTTAAAATTCAAGCTTTGGACAAGTTCTCAATTTAAGTATGCCCTATGCTAAATGGAATTTTGAATTGCCTTCAACTTCAGTTGGAGAAAAAAATAGCAACACCCACATCTATGGCTTTAGCCAAGATTTTTTATTGGAATTTTAGAAATTTTAAAAGTTTCTTAGGATCCTGTCTATTATCCCAAAAACCTGTAATGATGATTTCAGTGCTAATATTTTTGTACAATATACTATAATGGCCAAGTGAGATGGCTCTGGTGTTTTCAAACTCTGTTCTTTTTCCGATTTCAGGATTTAACTTTAGGAGAATAATTCTTTCTTTTATTTTCTTATTAAGCTTTTTAGAGAAAGTTGTGCTTTTATTCCTGTCATTCCAATATTGGAAAACATGGTTTCTTTGTTTTAAAGCAGTTGATGTCCAAAAAACTTTTAATCGAGCCATTGACTGTCGATTTTATCAACATCAGATTCTGAAACAAGGCTTCCTGCTTCAATATCCTTCTCACTCAGCATAAGCATTTCTATTTGCTCTGAAGAAAGGGAAAGTGTATCATCCTTTTGGGTGGATAAAAAAATCTTTTCTATTGCCTCCAAAAAAATTTCATTTCTGGTAGTAAGAATTCTATCTATTAAGCGGTGTTTAATTTTCTCAAGAGTTGTCATCATTAAAATTTTATGTAAAGATAGTAAACTTTTGTAGATTAGAGTTCATCTCATTAGCTTTCGAGCGGAATTTGTAATTCAGATTTTGAATTGCCTCCAACTTCAGTTGGAGAAAAAATAGCAACACCCACATCTATGGCTTTAGCCAAATAATTTCTCATTGGGATTTAAGAAAGGAAAATTTATTAGTTATTTGGAAATCTACATCAGACTCAGAAACAAAATTTCCTGTTTCAATATCCTCTATGTTTTTTTGAATCCCATATTTTTTTAATAGTTTCGTCAATAAACTGATATGTAATATCAGAAAAGTTAATTAAAAATCCCTTTTCAATTAATAATGTATCTGAAAATTCATGATAAGTGAGACCATTATGTCTATTTATAATCTCAAGAAGTTTATCATCAAGTTTCTTTTCTTCTGAGGAGCTATTATCTAATGAAACTTTACTGTCTCTATGGGCTACACAGTTTCTTATTTGTTGCAAATCCTTAAGCTTTGGCCAGTTGTTATTCTTTGAAATATCAAATGATGAAAATGACTTGATTTGAAATTTCAGTTTCGATAATACATCGTGGTTTCTTATTTGTGTGTTTTTAATTCTAGAAACCTCCTTATTGTCAACTTTATATAAGAAGGCTGATCTATTTGAAATGCTATCTAACGATGCTTCCAATTGAGAAAATAAATAGATTAATCCAGACTTTAAAAAAGTATGTTTTAAATAATGATTTTCATAACTTCCTTTTTCATTCAAATAGATTTCAAAATCATAAGTACTTGTATCCTCTGCATCAATCTTTTCTAGTTCTTCCTTAAGCTCTATATCTTTCTTATCAACTAATGCAATCCCTTGATTAATGTATTCTTTGAACACCCTGATTATGATTTCATTTTCAAAGTGAATTATTTATATGATTTAGGATCTAATTTAATCATAATAAATTATTTATAAAGAATTTATTAAAAACTAATCTGTTGGTGAAGTAAGCATAGTCACAAATATATTAAACATTTCTTAATATTCCCTATCCTGAGCTGAATAAGCAATTCAGATTTTGAATTACTTCCAGATTTATCAGACAACTTGTCCAAAGTTCTGGAATACTATCAAAGTATTACAAATGATTTTTTTAATCCATTATACTTATCGGTTAAATACTTTT
>JAIOTT010000442.1 GCA_021106655.1 Bacteroidales bacterium | reverse complement strand
CTCATTCAAATAAAGATATAATCAAAAATAGGAAAATACATAAAAATAATAACTTAATTTATCCGGTTGTTAGTAATAAAAATGATAATAGATAATACTTTCACACAGTCTGTTTATCCAGTTGACTGGAGAATAAATCAGTAAAATTGACTTTAGTCAAAATATATATTTGGTTAAAACCATGTTTTTTTATGTCTCCTATTATCCTACAGATGAATCTGTAGGCAATTCAAACCCGCAACCCGTAACCCGTGACCCGCAACACGCAACACGTAACCCGCAACCTGTAACCCGTAACCCGCAACCCAAAACCCACAACATTCTTTTAACAAATTATCAACAATAATATTTACCAGTAAGAAAAAATTATACTTTTAGGCAAAATATTTTCACATGCCTAATATTATAGAATTAGAAAAAATTGCCTCACAACTCAGAAGAGATATTGTAAGAATGGTACATGGTGCGTCATCAGGGCATCCTGGTGGTTCTCTTGGTTGTGCAGATGTTTTGGTTGCTCTTTATTTTGAAGTCTTAAATCACAATCCTGAAAAGTTTTTAGTCAATGAAAATAATGGTCAGGATTTGTTCTTTTTGTCTATCGGACACATTTCTGCAGCATGGTACAGCGTATTAGCACGTTCAGGATATTTTGATGTTGCTGAACTGGCTACTTTCCGAAAAATAAACTCACGCCTGCAAGGGCATCCCGCTACGGAAGAAGATCTGCCGGGGATCAGGATAGCATCAGGCTCATTAGGGCAAGGCCTTTCAGTTGCCATTGGTGCTGCTATTGCAAAAAAACTTGAAAAGGATCCCAATATTGTGTATTGCCTTATGGGTGATGGTGAAATTCAGGAAGGACAGGTCTGGGAAGCAGCCATGTATGCTTCAGCAAAGAAGGTGGATAACCTTATTGCAATTGTCGATTATAATGGAAAGCAAATAGATGGCCCTGTTGAAGAGGTGATGCCAATAAACAACATTCACGGAATATGGAAGAAGTTTGGTTGGACTGTGCTGGAAATGGATGGAAATAATATGACAGATGTTGTTGAGAAGCTGAAATTAGCAAAGGAATATACAAATAATAAGAAAGCTGTCGTTATTATAATGAATACTGTGATGGGTTTTGGTGTTGATTTTATGATGGGAACCCATAAATGGCATGGCGTGCCACCGAATGATGAACAGGCAGAACAAGCTTTATCGCAGCTTGAAGAAACTATTGGCGATTACTGATTATGTGAAGTCAGTGGTTAAAAATACTAATCACTATTCACTATCATCCAATAAATAAAATGTGAAAAGAAAATTACTAAAATATGTAATTGCAGGCTTTCTCATTTTAATGAGTGCTATTCAATTTTCAAATGCTCAATTGGTTACAGAGGAAGAAGAAGCCTTACCTCTTACCAGGATACTTTTTGTTTTTGATGCATCTCAAAGCATGTATGGTAGGTGGCAAAGTGATATGAAGATAAATATTGCACAAAAATTGTTATCAAATGTATTGGATAGCCTCAGGGATGTCCCCAACCTGGAACTTGCTCTTAGAGTTTATGGCCACCAAAAAACTTTCCCTCCCCAGGATTGTGATGATACAAGGCTGGAAGTTGCCTTTTCCTTTAAAAAAGATAATATTAAACAAATACAACATCGCCTCAAAACACTTGTTCCCAAAGGTACAACACCAATTGCGTATTCCCTTGAACAGGCAGGTAATGATTTTCCACCTTGTGATGATTGCAGGAATATAATTGTATTGATAACAGACGGGATTGAAGAGTGTGATGGCGATCCTTGTGCTGTTTCTCAAGCTCTTCAGAAGAAAGGGATTATACTCAAGCCTTTTATTATTGGCATTGGAATGAACTTTAAAGAAGCATTTGATTGTGTGGGAACATACTATGATGCATCTAGTGAGGAAGCCTTTAACACTGCATTGAATGTTGTTATATCCCAGGCGCTTAATTCAACAACTGCACAGGTAAACCTGCTCGATGAATATGGAAGCCCAACTGAGACAAATGTCAATATGACATTTTATGATAACTTTTCCGGACTGATAAAATATAATTTTATTCATACATTAAATAATAAAGGTATTCCTGACACACTACTGATCGATCCTTTAATTACATATAATATTATTGTTCACACTATACCCGAAGTCGGAATTGATTCAGTTAAGATAAGTCCCGGGAAGCATACTACAATACCTATAGATGCACCACAGGGCTATCTTAATCTGAATATTGACAGTTATAATAAGAGAATTAAAAACCTGCAGTGTATTGTACGACAAGATGGAGAAATGCAAACTATTAATGTGCAGAATTTCGGAGTAATTGAAAAATATATTACAGGAATATATGATATTGAAGTATTATGCCTACCCCGTATCTATATTGATGATGTTGAAATAATGCAAAGTCATACAACTACTGTTGAGATTCCGTTACCCGGTATCGCTGTAATTCAAAAATCAACAAATGGGTATGGTAGTTTATATGTTGAGAGAGGAGATAAGATCGAACTTATTTATAATTTCAGGGATAATACACCTAAACAGGAATCTCTGATTCTTCAACCAGGTAAATACCGTGTAGTTTTTAGATCGAAATATTCCAATAGGTCATTTTATACAGTTGAAAAACGCTTTAAGGTTGAGTCGGGAGTAACAACAAATGTTAAGATTTATCAATAGAAGTTTGGAGTTTCAAGATGAAATTCGAAATTGGAAATTAGGAAATGAAAATTAGGATGTTGTTTATTTAGATTCCTCCAAATTTCTAGTTTCTGGTTTTAAGTTATATAAACAATAGAACGTAAAAACAATATTATGGAAAAATATTCATTTTCAGAGTACAAGGATACGAGGTCAGGTTTTGGAGATGCACTGCTTGAGTTGGGAAGAAAGAATTCGGACATAGTGGCTCTTTGTGCCGATCTGACGGGTTCTTTAAAGATGAATGCTTTTGCTACTGAATTTCCGAATAGATTTTTTCAGATAGGTATTGCTGAAGCAAATATGATGGGCATTGCAGCCGGACTTACAATTGGAGGTAAAATTCCTTTTACAGGCACATTTGCAAATTTTTCTACAGGAAGAGTTTATGATCAGATACGCCAGTCTATTGCTTATTCAAATAAAAATGTGAAAATTTGTGCTTCTCATGCCGGAATTACACTTGGGGAAGATGGTGCAACACATCAGATACTTGAAGATATCGGTTTAATGAAAATGTTACCTAATATGGTTGTGATAAACCCCTGTGATTATAATCAGACCAAAGCGGCCACACTGGCAATTGCAGAGTATTTTGGCCCGGTTTATCTCCGTTTTGGACGGCCAAAGGTTCCAAATCTTACAGCTTCTGATCAGAAGTTTGAAATTGGAAAAGCAATCACTATTTCCGAAGGCTCAGATGTATCCATCTTTGCTACCGGACATCTGGTAGCTACAGCCATTAAAGCTGGTGAAATACTAGAACAAAAAGGGATTAAGGCTGAAATTATAAATATTCATACTATCAAGCCATTAGATCGACTGGCGGTTATCAACTCTGTCAGAAAAACCGCTTGTGCTGTAACCGCAGAAGAGCATATGAAAAATGGAGGCCTGGGAGATTCAATAGCTCAGTTATTGGCTTGTGAATTTCCGGCAGCTATCGAAATGATAGCTGTTGATGATGAGTTCGGTGAGAGTGGAAAACCTGAAGAATTACTTGTTAAGTATGGCCTAGATACTACGGATATTGTTGATGCCGCTTTGAAGGTAATAACGAGAAAAGCATAATTAACTAGAAACCAGCACTTCGACAGGCTCAGTGCCCAAACCAGAACTAGAAACCATAAACCAGAAACTAGAAACCAGAAACCATAAACCATGAAAGCATCTGTTGAAATAAGTTATTATCCACTAGAAAAGAATTTTATCCCTCCAATACAGAATTTTATTGACAGGTTGAATACTTACAAGAATCTGGTCGTAATAAGCAATAATATGAGTACACAGGTTTTTGGCGATTATTTTGAGATAATGAAAGCAATAACAATAGAAATTTTCAAGTCCTTCGAGTTGCCAGCTTCGGTATTTGTCCTGAAAATCATTAATGCTGATCTGAATAAGTAAACCTTTCTCAATGATAATTATAATTTCCTAACGATGGTAATTACTTGGTTATCCGATAATTATATTGAGTTGCTGGCTTCTGTATTAGGTATATTGTATGTGATACTTGCTATCAGGCAAAATATATGGTGCTGGATGGCAGGAATCATCAATGTTGCATTGTACATATTTATTTTTTTAAATGCCAGATTATATGGAGATATGGCTCTCCAGGTATTTTATCTCTTAATGAGTATTTATGGCTGGTATAGTTGGAAATTTGGTAAAAGTAAAAACAAGGAAGTGCTTGTTGTTACACGATTGACTCAAAATTCCGTCTTTCTTTTATTAGTGATCCTTACTATTCTATCAGTTGGTTTTGGATATCTTCTTAGCTTTACTAACTCAGATATTCCATATTGGGATGGACTCACTACGGCATTAGGTTTGATTGCCACCTGGATGATAGCAAGGAAAATTATTGAGAACTGGCTGGTTTGGATTTTTACAGATTTGCTTTGTGTTGGAATATATTATTACAAGGAATTATATCCTACTGCCATTTTCTATTTAATTATGGCTATACTTGCAGTTGTAGCTTACTATAAATGGAAGAAGGATATGAGAAAAAACAACTTATGATTAAGAGAATTGCAATAACGGGCCCGGAGTCAACAGGAAAATCTCAACTTGCTAAAAAACTTGCGGAGCATTACAATACTGTTTGGGTACCTGAATTTGCCCGTGAATATCTTAACATTATTAACAGACCATATGGTCAGGCCGATATCCTTGACATTGCCAAAGGACAAGTTGAATCTGAAGATCGTTTGGCCAATTTTGCAAAAAAAATCCTTTTCTGTGATACTGAAGCTATAGTCACAAAGATTTGGAGTGAGTT
>JAIOTT010000028.1 GCA_021106655.1 Bacteroidales bacterium | reverse complement strand
CCTAAACTAATGTGTGGGCTTGTGAGCTCCAGTTGCAATTAAGGTCTCATCACCTGTTATTTCTACAAAGTTATTATTTATATTTGTTGTGCGGAATTTTGTCGCACTGAGTGACTAATGTCAAATTTCTAATTAATCTCCAATTCACAATGAACAATGACAAACTTAGGTGTTACTTTTAATGGTTACTTAAATTTTGAAATTTGGGTATTGGGATTTATTTAGGTCAATTAGGCATTAGTGCAATTAGACATTTTTTGTAGTCTACAAACTACCTGCCAGCAAGGTATATACATATTAAAATATAAAAATTTGTTTGTCTGCAACCAATTTTTATTTTTTTTGTCTTGATTGTAAAGAATTTAATTATTTTTACGCCCAAATTAAATCATTTATTAATTAAAAGTTTTTATTATGAAAAAAATCATTACTCTGATGTTGGCAGTTTTCTTTATTGGATCGGTATCTTTGAATGCACAATCCTATCTTAATTCTAATGATGAAACATCACCAAACCAAACATTCCAAAAACAAACAACATCCAGCAAAGGTGCAAAAGGTTGGACAGTTCAGTTCGCCCATCCCATAACAAACTCTGCCTCCGCAGGTTGTGAAACTGATGGAACCCATTTTTATGTTACTGAATGGAACGGAACTACCATCTGGAAATTTGACATGACCGGGACACAAATAGCAAGCTTTTCTATTCCGGGTGTAAGTGGTTTAAGAGACCTTGCTTATGATGGTACTTATTTTTATGGAGGTGCTAATGCAAATGTTATCTATAAAATGGATCTCAGTGCCACTACTCCCTCCTTAGTAAGCACAATTAATATCTCTCCCGGTGGCAAAACTGTAAGAAATATTTGTTATCAAGCTGATAGTAATGCCTTCTGGGTTGGTGGATGGGCTACAGACCTTTCACTGGTAAATATGAGCGGAAACGTTATAAGAACTATTCCTGCAGGTACACATGGTTTAGCAAGTACTTATGGAACAGCTTATGACGACGTTTCACCTGGTGGACCATTCATTTGGGCAATCGACGCAGGAACATCCGGAATACCCGCAACTATCACTCAAATCAATGCAACAACAGGAGCTCAAACCGGAACAACACATATCACTGATGATATTGCATCAACAATAGGCGGTGGTCTTTGGATCCATCCAAATATTGTTCCTGGAACAACCACATTGGGTGGCCTGATACAAGGTACAGCAATTTTTGGATATGATCTGGCTTCAACTATACCATTGAACCTTGACCTTGCAATGAACAAAATACATACACCAATTCCTTTTGTTCAGGTTAATGATGTAGTTACTGTTACCGGAGAAGTTACGAATTTTGGATTAACTGCTATTACAAGCTTTGACATTAATTATTCAATTGATGGTGGTAGCCCTTTTACGCATAATATTACAGGTGTTAACATTGCTCAAAATGGCACATACAACTTTACACATCCAACAACATGGACACCAACTGTAGTAGCTGGATATGATGTTGCTGTCTGGGCATCAAATGTTAATGGTGGCGGTGCTGATGATGATCCTTCAAATGATACAATTACCTTATTCGTTTCTGTAGTGGATAATTTTGTGGAAAAGAAATTATTACATGAAGTTTTCACCTCATCTACCTGTGGCCCTTGTGTGGGTGGTAACCAGAATATAACTACTGTTTTGGATGCAAACCCCGGGAAATGGACTTGTGTTAAATACCAGATGAGCTGGCCTCAACCTGGTGACCCATATTATACTGCTGAAGGTGGAGTGAGAAAAACTTATTATGGTGTAAGCGGTGTACCTAATATGGAACTTAATGGCGGATGGAATAGTAATCCAAACTCTTATGATCAAAGTCTGTTTGATGCATTCTATAATGAACCTGCATTTATGGAAATAAGCGCAGTTCATGAAATAACAGGGCAGAATATTGAGGTTCAGGTGGATATTACACCTCATGCCGATTTTCCTGCTGGATTAAAATTACATATTGCCGTTGTTGAAAATATGACAACAGGTAATGTTGGAAATAATGGTGAAACTGAATTCCATTATGTTATGATGAAAATGGTTCCAGATGCAAGTGGTACAGATGTAGGGCCATATGTAATTGGAACACCAGTATCATATCTTGAAACAGCCAGCCTTGCAGGCACATTCATCGAAGAGTGGGATGATCTGTCTGTTGTTGTGTTTGTACAGGAAGATGCATCATGGGAAGTTTACCAGTCTGCATGGTCGGTTGAAGGAACAGTTGGTATTGAAGATATTGATGAAAGTAGTATTACATCAATTTATCCAAATCCTGCTAACTCAACTGCTTTTGTGAACTATAATCTTACTCAAAGTAGTAATGTTAATATCAGTATCCACAATATGTTAGGCGAAGAAGTTTATTCAACATCTCCTGTTATGCAATCTTCCGGTGACTATAAAACTCAGCTTGACCTTAATGGCCTTTCAGATGGTGTTTACTTCCTGAAATTACAGACTGATAATGAAACCTTCACTCAGAAATTAGTTATTAATTAAATAATATAAACCTTATTAAGGAAAACGGCTAATTATTGTTAGCCGTTTTTCTTTTATGAAATATACAAATAAACTTTGTATAACTAAAAATTCGAATATGATGAAAATTTTTACTTTTATTTTACTTTTTTTAATAGGGATAGTATCCCTTAATGCACAAACAGTTTTTACTGAAGACTTCGAAGGAGGAGCCCTTCCTGCAGGTTGGACAATTGAAACTCAAGCTACAGACGGTGGTTGGTTATTTGGAACAGCTTCAGCACTTTCAAGCCAGTATTTCACTATTGGTCCCCATACAAAAATTGCAGCTACTAATGATGATGGATGTAATTGTAATAAAATGAATGATAAGCTTATAACACCAGTAATTGATTTAAGCTCATACACAGGATTATTTATGTCATTTGATAAATACTTTTGGGAAGCTTCATATAGTGGTGATACTGAAATTGCAACCATAGAAGCTTCTATCGATGGAGGCACTACATGGACTGTAGTTAAGCAACTGACCGGTGACGACAGCTGGCGTAATGTAGCTGTTGATGTCTCACCTTATGCAGGGAATGCAAATGTTAAATTTGCTTTTCACTACAGTGATCAGGGAGGATGGCTTTACGGGTGTGCTATCGATAATGTTGAGATTTTTGTGCCACCATATATTTACGATATGGCTGCTAAAAGTATCTCTACAATGCCAATTGTTGGTTTAAATAATGCTCCTTTTACAATCGAAGGTACAATAGAGAACTATGGAAGCTCAACTATTACCAGCTTCGACCTTAATTATAAGATTGATAATGGTGCTGCGGTAACAGTTGCTGTTACAGGAGTAAATATCGTACCACTTGATGTTTATAGTTTCTCCCATGCCACTTTATGGGATCCTGCAACAGTTGGAATATACGATGTAACTGTATGGGCTTCCAACCTGAATGGTAGTACGGATGAGAATCCGTCAAACGATGAGTTTACAAAGACTATTGAAGTTATTGCTAACTTTATTGAAAAAAAATTATTACATGAAGTTTTTACTTCGTCAACCTGTGGACCATGTGTTGGTGGTAACCAGAATATAACAGCTGTTTTGGATGCAAACCCTGAGAAATGGACTTGTGTTAAGTACCAAATGAGCTGGCCTTCCCCTGGCGACCCATATTATACTGCTGAAGGTGGAGTAAGAAGAACTTATTATGGAGTAAGTGGTGTACCTAATATGGCACTTAATGGCGGATGGGATGGCAATCCTAATGGCTATGATCAAGCAATTTTTGACCAGTATTATAATGAACCTGCATTTATGGAAATAAGCGCAGTTCATGATATAAACGGTCAGGATATTCAGGTTGAAGTTAATGTTACACCGCTAGCTGATTTTCCCGCAGGATTAAAACTACATATTGCTGTTGTTGAAAATATGACAACAGGAAATGTTGGAAATAATGGTGAAACTGAATTCCATTTTGTTATGATGAAAATGGTACCTGATGCAAGTGGAACTGATGTAGGCCCATTAACAAACGGCACACCGGTATCATACACTAAAACTGCCAGCCTGGCAGGTACATTCATCGAAGAAATGACTGATCTTTCTGTTGTTGTATTTGTTCAGACTGATGCAAGTAAAGAGGTTCATCAATCAACATGGTCAATTGAAGGAATTGGGATTGAAGAAAATAAGACTGAAATTATTACTGGAATCTATCCAAATCCTGCAAACTCCACAACCTGGATTAATTACGAGTTAAGAGAAAGTAGTTCTATCAGCATAGATATCTACAATATGACAGGTGAATTCGTATTTTCTTCAGATCAGGGCAATCAGCCTGCCGGAAATCATAAAGTTCAGATTGACACAAAAGATTTTGCAAATGGAATATATACCTTACAGCTTCGTGTGAATGAAAGTGCAATTACAAGGAAACTTGTGATTAGCAAATAAAAAAATATACTATAGTTAAATTGTTAGCATGATTTTTGCAATATCCTTGCAAAAAGTTTTATTAATTAAAATCTTTATATCATGAAAAAAACATTACTCCTTCTACTGATCAGTTTACTGACCTCCACTTTTGGATTTAGCCAAAGCTTATCATTATCAGATGCTAACGGCCCTATTGCAAATAACGGAACTGTAATTATCACCGGTAGTGTAGATTCTTTGCTTATTTCTAAGATTTATTGCACTAATAATTCTGCTTCGACAATTAATGTAAGAGTGAAAAAAGAATATATAAGTCTTATCCAGGGAACATATAATACATATTGCTGGGGAAATTGTTATGATTCCAGTTTATATATCTCAGGAATCACAGTACCAATTGGAGCAGGAGCTACTGATAACTCTAATTTTATTGGAGATTATAATGGACATGGGATTCCAGGTGCTTCAACAATTAAGTACACATTTTATGATGATTCCAATCCCACTGATGAAGTGTCTGTTAATGTTCAGTATACTGCAACTGTTGGCCTTGATGAACTTCTTAGTGATGTTAATTTTTCAGCAGCATATCCAAATCCTGCTACTAATCAGGTAAGTTTTAATTATTCTCTGCCACTTGGAATTAGTGAGGCAAGTATAATAATCAGGGATATACTTAGAAATACTGTTAAGAAAAGTTTAATCACTAATCATGAAGGTAAAGTTGTAATAAGAACAGAAGACCTTACCAACGGTCTTTATTTTTCTACTGTTATTGTTAATGATAAAATATTCTCAAGCAGGAAGCTTATTATCAACAGATAAGGTTTGCATACGTAATATTGAAAAGGCTACTGGGGATCCCAGTAGCCTTTTTTAATTTATAATTGTGGCTTAGTTAAGTGATTGAATAGGAACTTTTATTTAGAAAAACAGTAGCTGGCCAGTGTTTGTTTATCGAAAATCCCGGAGGGACCACATATTGGTAGATAATAAATTTCATTGTTAACATCAAGTGCCGTCAGGTACGAAATAATTTAAATCAACCGGTTTAAAAATATAGTTGTCTTTGTAATCAATCCCAAATTGTTTTAACAGTTTAATATATTCTGTCAAGAAAGTTTCTTTTTTGTGAGATTGTAGCTGATTATTGATGTAATTAATAACATTTGGTAAATCCGACTTTGCATAAGAAAATGCGCCATACCCTTCTTGCCAGGAAAACCTGCCTTTGGTTAGTTTTCGTTCATTAATCCATTTGGAAGAACATCCTTTGATATCTTGCAGCAAATCTGAAATTGATTGGATAGGACGCAAACCAAAAAGGATATGAACGTGATCTGGTATTCCGTTAATAGCTAAAAGCTTATGCTTGTTATTTTGAATTATTCCGGTAATATATTTATATAGCTCGTCTTTCCAAGTATTCTGTATGACACTTGACCTGTTTTGAACTGAAAAAACTACTTGTATGTGTATTTGTGTGTACGTATTTGCCATATCATTTAATATTTCGTTCCTGACGGAACTTTAATGTTTATTTCTGATTCTCATTCTACCAATATTTAATTCCTACGGAATTTTATTTTTATTCTAACATGCCTGATTATTCTTATGTATTGATCATTTCTGTTTTTTTATCCTACCAATATTTCGTTCCTGACGGAACTTTAATGTTTGTTTCTGATTTTCATCCTACCAATATTTCGTTCCTAACGGAACGTTTTTATTTGATTCTGGTTTTTCTTTAGTATAGAAATGAACTAAAAGGTAATCAAAATAATGAAATTATTTTTGGGGATTATGTGTTTGGAAATTGATTTTTCTGATAAGAACTTCTAAATCAATCACTATAAAGAAACTATCCTCTCTACTGTTATCAGCATTTTGCTTACAACATTCGGATTCAGCAAGAGTATGTCTACATCATACCAGGAAGTGAAAATACATTTTATTGGGGAGGGTAATTATTTATCATAAAACTTGTGTGTGTACAATAACCTGCCAGCACAGGGAGATTCCTGACAAAGGAAGGCAGAGTGTAAAATGCGATGAGTTCCAAACTCCCCTCAGCCTAGAAGGGAGAATAACCAAATATTTTTTCCTGTCTAACTCACTTAACTATTTTATCCGAAATTCTTTCTTGATCTTCTCAACGTAATCCAGCTTCTCCCAGGCAAAGAATTCAACCCTCTTAAAATACTTTTCCTCTCCTTTAACCTTTTTAACCTTGGTATCTTTATCCTTATAAAATACCTCCACCTCTTTGATGTAGTGGTCGCGGCCAAAATGACCATAAGTTGCAGTAGCTAAAAAGACAGGGTTTTTCAGACCGAATCGCTTAACAATAGCAAAAGGGCGCATATCAAATATCTTGTTCACTTTAAGTGCAATCTCGCCATCAGATAATAAATTTCCTTTAGAGTCTTTAACTTT
>JAIOTT010000204.1 GCA_021106655.1 Bacteroidales bacterium | reverse complement strand
TTTTGTCATAAGTGATAATGTTTTTGTTATCTATTAAGATTACTCGCCAGTCAGCAGCAGGCAGTGTGTAATGATTTTTTTCCTGACTGGCTACTGTAGACTGGCTATTACCTACTTTTCATTGTCAAGTTTAATAAGTGCAAATACTGCATAATTGATAATGTCGTAATAATTTGCATCAAGGCCTTCAGACACAAAAGTCTGGCCTTCATTATCCTCAATTTGTTTAACTCTCAGAAGTTTCATCAGGATGATATCTGTAAGTGAACTGATTCTCATATTTCTCCAGGCTTCACCATAGTCATGGTTTTTATTTTCCATAAGTGATTTTGCCTCTTGAATATAATTTTCATACAATTCAAGAGCATCTTTTTCTGACAGACTCAGATCTTTAGAAATCTCCAGCTCCAATTGTATCAGAGCCATAAGCGAGTAATTAATAATACCAACAAATTCGCCATAGATTCCTTCATCAACCCTTTTCTCATCCTTTTCATCAATGCTTCTTATCCTGTTAGCTTTGATATAGATCTGATCTGTCAGTGACTTTGTACGTAATATTCGCCAAGCACTTCCATAATCCTTCATCTTGCCCCTGAATACATTAAGGCATTTTGAAATAACTATGTCAAATTGTTTGGAAGTGTTGTTCATATGATAAATTATTTAAATTTAACAAACGGGTTAACCTGTCTGTTAATAGCTGTTTCATTTGATAAAAATTATTGATGACAAATTTACAATCTTAATGCAATTATACCAATCAAAAATGAGTATAAAATTAAGCTTCCGAATTTAACTATTAATGAGAGAATTTTATTTTCCCCTATTAAAAATTAAAGAACCCTTGTCTTCCTTCCAGGTTTTGGAGCCTTAACCACAATAATCCTGGCAGTTTCATCTGATTCGTTACTGATATAATGAACAATATCAGCCGGACTTTCCACTAGTACATCCTTCTCAACTTCTTGTTTTTCGTCACCAACATGGACTGTTGGTTTACCTTCCAGAATAAAGAAAAACACATCTACCGGAGTAATATGTGGTTTCAGGCTTTCACCCGCGTTTAAAGTGAGATGAACAACTTCAGCTGATTCTTTATTGTAAATTAAGCGGGCATCAATCTTATGAGGATTCTCTTTAACAGGTTCATTTTTATAGTTTGTAATTTTCATTTCTCTAGATTTTTATTTTTTAACTTCTACAAAAGTAATATTTTCAAATCGATATTCCCCATTCTTATCAACAACTGATTAATATTATCAGAGAATTAGTAAAAGATATAAAGATCTCTCATTATTCCAACATTCCACTATTCCATTCACGCATTCTTCTATTGACCTGTATATCTGTATACCTGAATATCTTTTAATTACAACTGAATTACACATTCATTCACGCATTTTAGTATTCATGCATTTTCCCGGTATGAGAATTATTCATATTTTTGACGTATGCATGAAGAGATCTTATTCAGGAAACAAAAAACAATAAATTGTCGGGGAAATATCCTTGAATTAGGCAAACCGCTTGTTATGGGAATTCTCAATATCACACCAGATTCATTTTTTGATGGTGGTAAATATATAAATAAAAAATCCTGGATAGACAAAACTACCCAAATGTTAAATGAGGGTGCAAAGATCATTGATGTCGGAGCTGTTTCAACACGCCCGGGAGCAGATATGCTGTCCGAAAAGGAAGAAATCAGTAGATTAATACCGGTGTTAGAAAGCTTGTCAGAAAGTTTTCCCGGAATTATCCTTTCAGTGGATACATTCAGAGCAAGGGTTGCTGAGGAGGCAGTGCGAAACGGAGCAAGTATCATTAACGACATCTCCGCCGGAGGTATAGATAAAAAGATGTTTGAAACCATTGCAAAGCTCCAGGTACCTTACATCATGATGCATATGCAAGGTAAACCTGAAAATATGCAGGATGCACCAAAATACAATGATGTTATTAAAGAAGTGATCAAGATATTTGCTAAAAATATAAAACACTTACGACTTCTTGGAGTAAATGATATAATAATAGATCCGGGTTTTGGTTTTGGAAAAAACCTGGAACATAATTTTGAGCTTTTGGCAGGGCTAAAAGAATTCAAGTGTTTTGAAGTACCGCTTATGGTAGGTCTCTCAAGGAAATCTATGATCAATAAAATCCTGAAAACCAAGCCAAAAAATGCCCTTATTGGAACAACCGTTTTAAATACTATTGCTTTGATGCAGGGTACAAATATCCTGAGGGTACATGATGTTAAGGAGGCGGTAGAGGTGATTAAATTAGTCTTTACTTTAAAAGAGGCTAAGGATTAGCATGATTCAACCACTAATTTACAAGTCAACGACTCAACTAATTAACAAATTTCTTACTTTTGACCAAAAATTCAATCAATGTTAGGAATTCTTCTCGAAACCGGCCTGTTAGGTATTAGATTTCTCGATATCGTCGATATCATCTTAGTTGCCTTACTGTTATATGTCCTGTACAACTTTTTAAAAGGAACTGTAGCAATCAACATTTTTTTCGGGATAATTGCTATTTACCTCATTTGGAAACTTGTTAAGGTTCTGGAAATGGAACTCTTAAGTGAGATACTTGGGCAATTTATCAGTGTTGGAGTTATTGCCCTGATTGTTGTGTTTCAGCCCGAAATAAGAAAATTTCTTCTTTTACTGGGAACATCAACTTTTGCAAGAAAGAAGAAAAACAGATTCCTGTTTTGGAAAGTAGATGTTTCTAGTGAATTTAGTCAGCATATTGATCATATTGTTAAAGCCTGTCAGAAAATGTCGGCTTCTAAAACCGGGGCATTGATAGTTATCGGGCGTATAAATGAACTCAGGCAAACTATTGAAACAGGAGAAATTTTAGATGCACAAATATCAGAGCACTTACTTGAAAATATATTTTTCAAGAATAGCCCTTTGCATGATGGTGCAGTCATCATTATAAACGACCGTGTTCGAGCAGCAAGATGTATACTTCCTGTCTCAAAAAACACTAATTTGCCAACTAATCTT
>JAIOTT010000024.1 GCA_021106655.1 Bacteroidales bacterium | reverse complement strand
TTCATCTTCTGCATTATCCAAAATCAAGAGTCGCCTTTCCTTACTGTTAAATTCTTGAAGAACTTTGTTTGCTTTCTCTATGTCCTCTATGCCACTATTTGTACGATCAGGGAAAAGTAGATCATAAATGTGAGCATATTCATTCTCATATCCCAATCGTGTGTCCACCCATAAAATTTGAGTGTAACATCGCCAAAACTTTGCGGCATATTGCCGTGCGAGAGTTGTTTTACCGTAGCCACCGTTTGCTGTTATCACCCGCACTCTTCCTTGAGTTAGGCTTGCTATAGGATTAGAGTGGAGCTCTTCATGAATCTTAATAAGTTCTCTTTCTCTACCAATGAAATAATCGTTAGGGCGGTAGTGTAAATGGATAATTTTATTAACCTGGTGTGGAACTGGCTTCGCTAATATTCTATTGATCGCACTAAATAAACGAGCCCAATTTTGTTCTCCTGGACAACTGAAGTCGAAACGTTCAGCCTGATACCGTTCTAAAGGGGGAGTTGAAATATCTTCCCAATTGCCTTCAAAAATGAGAGGAATAACGGATTCAGCCCCATAGGTCTCAAACTTTGTCCATTCGGAAATTTTCCAGTTTGGGGTAAGGATTGGAAGTAGAACTCGACTATTTTCACATCCTTGTTCAACTTCTTTGTGCCAGTCAAATCCTGGCTGAAGGCGCTCTTTATCAAACCACACCTTAAAGTTTTGATCTGTTAATCTTTCGTAAAGTTCTTCTGCAAGTTTGATATCGACAGAAGAATAGCTTATAAAACAATCATATGGCATATGCACCTCCGGTTTTATTCAATTTCAAATTTATTGTCTCGTTTTGTTGGTCTGTGGTATAGTTCATTTTAAAACTTATGTAAAACTCCAGCTCATGCATATCAGCAAAGGTGCTGCTAATGAAGATAGAGAATGTGTGCCAGGGGAGTAATTTTTGTGTGTTGGCATCTGTTTTTGGTTAATTCAACATATCCATCAAATATAAATAAAATTTATGAAATATGGAAATTAGCTATGGCTTAGGATCTATTTCATTGTTCTATTGTTCTATTGCTCAATTGTTCCATTATTATTATTATTAAGTATAGTAGTTGAAAAGCATTCACTTCATCCTTGTATAATTCGTCTTTAGGATCGCGCACTGACCGCGCAAATCATCAATTCAGTAATTTTGAGGCTTATTGTTAACATACTGATTTATAGGCATCAATGCGTCTTGGTCTATGAATTGTAATAGTTAAACAATTGTTGGTTCATTTTACCCAAAATATTACAACCCGAATTACCATGAATTACTACTGAATTACAACCGAATGACCACTGAATGACAATCGGATTACTATTGAATTACAATAAATTACAAGATCATGACCGACCTCGACACACTCAAAAACTTGGTACTTGCCCCATACATCTTAAAGGCCACAGCACTAATTGGTGTAAAGCGCAAGGTAGGTGGAAACCAGTTCAGACACAGTTTCTCCACACTGGGAATACTGCTTGACTACAAGTACTACAACGATAGCATATTGCTTAAAGCATCCCTGCTTCACGATCTCCTTGAAGACCTACCTGAGACACAACTTGAAGAGATCAGGTGGTTAGATCATGAGAGCCATCTGGTAGTTGATTTAGTTTTGGAGGTGACGAGGCAAAAACATGAAACAAAGTCACAATACCTTCAAAGTATCTTGTATGCAGGCTCTATAAATGCTATGGTACTTAAATGTGCTGATCGCATTAGTAATCTCACAGACCTGCATCGGGATACACATTCTGAGCAGAAAATCTCAGATTACTTAGACCAAACTGAGGAGTTCGTGCTACCAATGGCTGAACGTGTAAATGCTGATATGCTTATTGAACTAAAAGACCTCGTTGCTAAAAGGAGAAAGATAGTTGAAATAATGGTTAATGATTAATGGTAAATGGTTAATGAAATAATAAATCATAAGTAATGAAAATAAAAAACCGGAGGTTATGGGAATTAGTTATTGACATACTCTTATTAAGAAGAAGAATTATGATTATTGTTGCATTTTTCTATGCAGGGTTTATGTTGCAGATGTGTACTCGCCTTAATGTTGAGATAAGCCAGAAGCAAAAAGTCGACAAGGTGAAATTCGATCAATACTATAATATCGACATGGCCCCGGAAAAACCGGATCACGCATACATTGTTAATGAAGATCATCTGAATCTTTATAATAAAAAAGGTGACAGGATAGGCTGGCTGGTAAATAATCCACTCATATATTCAAACAATAATGAAAGGGCGCAGATCGGATCATGGGTAAATGTGAAAGTTTATGGCTGGGTATGGACAGAAAGTCTTGATAATAAGTGCAGTCTGAAGAAAAATGAAAATATTCGCTACAGGGCGAATACGCATATAATCACAAAACTTTATGAAGGTGTGAAGCTGGATACTCTTTATACAAATGAAAAAAAATCATGGACGTTAGTGAGTTTTGACGGTTTCATCAATACAAACTGCCTGATATCATATGAGGAGTACAGTGCCAGGTCATGGTTTAAAAGAGCATATTTCAAACCTAATGTTAAAGTTCCTGTTACCAAAAGGTATGGAGGTGTATCGATCAAGCCCAGAAGCTTGCATACTAACCATATCAATTATGAAGCGTTGATTTTGCCTGTTAGAATAGTTTTTTCGCTGTTTGCCTTTTTTTTCATCATGTGGTTTATTACCAGAATTCTCATCCCTCTCCGGGTGAAAAACAGAAGAAAGAAAGTCATCACTGCCATGAAATCATTTGCTATAGGATATGTTGCAGGAGGGATTTTGTGGTTGGTTTAGATACTTTTTCCTAATAAAACCGCATATTGAAAAATTTATAAATAGATAATTTCAATGTCATGAAAACTTTTCTGCAACTTAGTGATGAAAGCAAGAATATATTCAATGACTGTAAGATTAGCATGTGCAGATTGTTATTTGCCTGGATCCAACTTCAGGATGAGGCTTTGTATGATATCTTAAAGTTAGCTGGTATCAGTTATAGTAAATGGGTTGAAACAATCAATACTATTCTGATGGAGGAAAATGATCCTATAAAAAAGAATGAACTAAAAAGAATAAATATATCAAACAGGCTGGAATTAACAGGACTTGATTTAATAAAGGAATTATGCAGATCTAAGGATGCGCCTGACCACATTGAATTCATAAATCAAGATATTGATCTTGTAAACCTTGGTCGTATTGTATCAAACAGACTTATTCAAACAATTACAGAAGAACCCAAGCCAGTTGATCCTCCAAAATGTAAAGATATTAGTTTTATGAAGCTGGAGCCAGAAGATGAAGAGGCTCTGTTGAATGTTGGCTATAACTTGACAAATGTTGCAGCATCTGGAAGATTTGATGACTATTCATACCGTCAAGAAATAATCTTACTTGTAGAATCCTTGTTGTCATACAATAAATCAAATTGTCTGATACCCGGACCGGCAGGGGTTGGTAAGTCAGCTATGGTAGAATACTTTGCAAGAGAAATGGTGAAAGGGAAGGTTCCTGAGAGGTTAAAAAACCACCATATTTATAATGTGAACATTGGAAGCATAATCAGTAATACGAAGTGGAGAGGTGACTTTGAAAAAAAGCTTGAAGCTATCATAGAGGCATACTATAAAATTAATAAAGCAATTCTGTTTATGGACGAATTTGCCAGTATCATAGGAGCTGGGAAGACCGAGGGGTCAGAAATCAGTGTTATTTCCATCTTATTGCCCTACCTGGCACGTGAAGATGGAATAAAAGTTATTGGTGCGACCACTACTGAAGAATATGAGCAATATCTCAAACCTTCAACAGCCTTTATGCGAAGGTTCACGGTTGTAGAATTACAGGAGCCTTCTCATGAAGCAGTTTTGAAGATGGCACAACTGCAATGTAAAACACTTGAGAATTATCATGGTGTTAAGATTACAGACAAAATTATTGACGAAGCTTACTCTTTAAGTGATCACCTGGAAGGAAGGTTCCAACCAGACAAGATCATGTTTCTTCTTCAAAAAGCATTTGTAAAGGCTGAAATAGAAGGAAAAAAAAGTGTAGGAATGAAACATTTGTTAGCAGTACTTAATGAAGCTTGCAGGAAAAGTGTGGGGGAGTTGATGGAGGCTTAAGATGGTAGTAGCGAAAGATTGTGGTCTTTGTTTTCCAAATTTCAAATTATGAAAGTTACTGCTTACTGGAGACTGGTTACTGATCACTGTTCCCTATAAAGCACCGTCTTCTCTAGGTATGCTTCGTCTACGTCTGCGTGCTGTGTTACAAATCCTTGCAGTTCTTCAGTTGAGGCGGTCAGTAGAATATACTTGCTGGT
>JAIOTT010000364.1 GCA_021106655.1 Bacteroidales bacterium | reverse complement strand
TACAGACCGGAAAAATTCTTCTTTCATCATCCACGATAGCTTCAACCATTTGAGCAACAGCAGCACCTGGTGCGTACCATGCAGAAGTACCCATAAGATTAACGAGTTCGCCCCCTCCTTTTTTTGTTCTTTCAACAATCTTATCTATCTCTGCTTTTGCAAGCAATTCGATAATTGGAATTCCACTTACTGATGTATATCTTGGTAAAGGAACCATGGTATCACCATGTCCGCCAAGAAGGAGTGAATGAATATCCTTAGGTGATACATTTAATGCATTTGCAATAAATGCACGGTATCGGCCTGTGTCAAGTATACCGGCCATGCCAAAAACTTTATTTGAAGCTTTGTTTGCGGTTTTGTATGCAGCATAAGTCATAACATCCAAAGGATTAGATACAACAATTATGATCGCATCAGGTGAATATTTGATAGCTTTTTCAGTAACTTCCTTTACAATACCGGCATTGGTTTTAATAAGATCATCCCTTGACATGCCGGGTTTTCTAGGTATTCCTGAAGTAATAATAATAATCCCTGAGCCTTTTGTTTTTAGATAATCATTCGTAGTTCCGGTGACACGAGTACCAAAATTATTAATAGAGGAAGTTTGCCAGATATCCAGGGCTTTACCTTCTGCAAGGCCTTCTTTAATATCAACAATAACAACTTCTCTTGCAAGGTCTTTATGAGCAATTACATTTGCACATGTTGCACCAACATTACCGGCACCAATTACAGTAATTTTCTTCATGGTTAAATTTTTAATTAATGAAAATATTTAGTCTTATATTTTGTTTCTTATTTATATTGGATACAAATATAAGAATAAATATTGGTAAATGATACCAAAGTTCAATAGAATAATATAAAAGCTTAGAATTTCGCGTTAGGTTTAGTTATTCCCCTGAGCTTCAATAACAGAGATCATAACCATATTAACAATCTCACTAACACTACTACCCATTTGAAGAACATGCACTGATTTGTTCAAACCATTAAGTACAGGTCCGATGATCTCAAAGTTTCCAAGTTCCTGTAAGAGTTTATATGCAACATTTCCGGCGGTAAGATATGGAAAGATCAAAATATTAGCGGGGCCATCTGCTAATTTGGAAAACGGAAAGTTTTCTTTCAGCATATCATTATTAAGTGCAACATTCGCCTGCATTTCTCCATCAACAATAAGATCCGGATAATCACTATGAAGGATTTCAATTGCATTACTTTGCTTTGTAGGTACTTTACCTTCATTAGACCCAAAATTTGAATATGAAACAAAAGCAACCCTGGGTTTGATCATAAATTGCTCTACGGCATGACATGTCTGCAAGGTTATTTCAACCATATCTTCTGTTGTTGGGTTTTTATTAACAGTACAATCAGCAAAAAACAGAGGTCCTTTTTTTGTATTTATAATATACATTCCCGAAACAAGTGAGTGGCCCTCTCTTATTCCAACAACCTGTAAAGCCGGGCGGATAGTATTGGGATAATTTTTTGTTAATCCTGATATCATGCTGTCTGCAAAGCCTGTTTCAACAAGCATTGGAGCAAAATAGTTCCTACCCTTTACTTTTTCAAGGGCATCAGTATAAGTGACCCCTTTTCTTCTTCGTTTATTATATAGTATTTTGGCAAACTCCACTCTCCTGCCTTTCTGAGCTTTTGATGCCGGATCAAGTATTTCGACACCATCAAGTTCCAGGTCATTTGCCACGATCATCTCATTAATATCCTCAACATCACCTAAAAGGACAGGTATAGCAAGTTTTTCATTTCGCACAATTTCTGCAGCTTTTAGCATATTGTAGCTCAATGCATCAGCAAAGACGACTCTTTTCGGATCTCTTTTTGCCCTGGCTTTAATCTGACGTATTAGAGGGTTAGACATCCCCAATCTTTTAGACAGTTCTTCAAGATAACTATCCCAATCGGTGACAGGCTTTCTGGCAACACCTGATTCCATTGCAGCACGTGCAACAGCAGGAGCGACGTGTTCTATTAATCTGGGATCAGTTGGTTTCGGAATAATATATTCTTTTCCAAACTTCAGGTTTGTGGCTTGATATGCTATATTCACCTCTTCAGGAACAGGTAATTGAGCCAGATCAGCAAGAGCTTTTGAAGCAGCAAGTTTCATTTCCTCATTAATTTCAGTAGCTCTTACATCCATGGCACCTCTGAATATGAATGGAAATCCGAGAACATTATTTATCTGATTAGGATAATCAGAGCGGCCAGTTGCCATAATAATATCATCGCGTGATGATACAGCATCATCATAAGATATCTCAGGAACAGGATTTGCCAGTGCAAATACAATAGGATCCTTTGCCATTGACATCAACATCTCTTTTTTTACAACACCAGCAACTGATAAGCCAAGAAATACGTCAGCTGTTTTAATAGCGTCTTCAAGGGTATGAACATCTTTATCAGTTGCAAATTTCTGTTTTGTCTTGTTCATATCCTTTCTATCCTTGTGAAGCACGCCTTTACTGTCAAGCATAATAATATTTTCAGGCTTAACACCCAATGCGATATAAAGCTTTGAACATGATATCGAGGCTGCACCTGCCCCATTCACAACGATCAAAATATCTTCAATTTTTTTACCGTTAATTTTCAGTGCATTAAGCAGTCCGGCAGAAGTTATTATTGCAGTTCCGTGCTGATCATCATGCATTACAGGAATATTTAACCTGGCTTTAATTTTCTCCTCAATTTCAAAACACTCAGGAGCTTTAATATCTTCGAGGTTGATCCCACCAAATGTTGGAGCAATGGCTACTACTGTTTCAACAAATTTGTCAATGTCTTTTTCATTTACCTCTATATCAAAAACATCAATATCAGCAAAGATCTTAAACAAAAATCCTTTACCTTCCATAACCGGCTTACCTGCTTCAGGGCCTATGTCACCAAGTCCCAAAACTGCTGTTCCATTTGAAATTACAGCTACGAGGTTACCTTTAGCTGTGTACTTATAAACATTATCAACATCTTTCTCTATCTCCAGGCAAGGATCTGCCACACCCGGTGTATAGGCAAGCGATAAGTCACGTTGTGTTGAATAAGGTTTGGTTGGCACTACTTCAATCTTACCGGGGCGTCCCATAGAATGGTAGTTGAATGCATCTTTTCTAAATAAATTATCCATAACAGTATATTATTTTATTAAAAACAAATTAATCTCAAAAAAATTACTTAAGAATTCAGGTTTATATATAAAATTTTTAATTCTAAAAAACAAAAGCAAAAAAAACCCCGGAAAACCGGGGTTATAAATAATGTTAACTTATTTACCTGGGCATTCCTTTTCAATATCTCCACTGATATTTTTATTCCCATAAGCTTTATCAAACTGATCACTAAAAGACTTGGCTAATTTTTCAGCAACTTTATCGAAGCCTTCTTTATCATCCCATGTATTTTTGGGGAATAAAATATTACCAGGTACTCCGGGACAAGATTTTGGAATATCAAGGTGGAACAGATCATTTGTCACAAATTCCACATTTTCCAGATCTCCTGACAGTGCAGCATTTACCATTGCACGGGTAAGGTCAATATCGATACGTTTTCCAACACCGTATCCACCTCCACTCCATCCTGTGTTAATCAGATAAACTTTGGTATTGTATTTTTCCATTTTTTCGCCAAGCATGCCAGCATAAACATCTGGATTAGCAGGCATAAAAGGTTGGCCAAAGAACCTGGAAAAAGTCGCCTGAGGTTCAGTAACTCCGGTTTCTGTTCCGGCCAGTTTACTTGTATAACCCATAAGGAACCAAAGCATTGCCTGATCCTTATTTAAACGGGAAACAGGAGGTAATACCCCATAAGCATCTGCTGTGAGGAAGAGTATAGTCTTTGGATGTCCGGCAACTGATGATTCTTTAATGTTTCTTAAATATGTTAATGGATAAGAGGCCCTGGAATTTGGTGTTAACCTGTCATCGAAATAATCAATTTTACCATCAGGATAGATCATGGCATTTTCTATTATTACTCCATGTTTAAGATAATCATCCTTATGCATTACAGCATCAAAAATATCCTTTTCTTTTACCGGGTCAATATCAATCATTTTAGCATAGCAACCATTTTCGAAATTGGCAATACCATTTTCATCCCATCCATGTTCGTCGTCACCCAAAAGCGCTCTTGTAGGATCAGCAGAAAGAGATGTTTTGCCTGTGCCTGATAAACCAAGCAATAGAGCTGATTCACCATTTTCACCCTCATTTGCAGAACAATGCAATGGAAGAATACCCTCTAATGGAAGGTAATAATTCATTACTGTAAATATTGATTTTTTAACGCTTCCACCATAAGCTGATCCGACAACAACCCCGAGACGTCTGTCGAAATCCATTGCAACTATCATATCACTGGTATCACCGTTAGGAAGCTTTCTGAGTCGTCCTTCATATTTAGAAGCATCCAGCTTATCATACGGAAGAGTGAGAAGATAAAAGTCTTTCCCATAAAAACTGCTTTTTTCAATATCATCAGGAATCGGCCTGAACATATTATCACAAAAAAGTGCAGTTAAAGCAAAATTTCCAACAGATTTTACTGGCATAGCATATCTGGAATCTGCCCCGACAACCCTATCCATTACATACACTTTTTCTGACTCCTTAAGATAATCAATAGCTTCTAAAAATGCCATATTAAATGTTTCTTCATCAATAGGAATGTTATTGGGGGAGTTCCAATCGATAAGATGTTCGCTTTCTGACCTTTTTACCATCACAGTATCCTTTGGGCTTCGTCCATTTGAATCAACAGGAGTCCAGGTAGCAAGAGCTCCGCCTTCAGCAATTATCACTTCCTTGTTATCAACAGTCTCCTGAATAATCACTTCTCTTTCAACATTAGCTTTAACATTGCTGTGCGCTTCAATAGCCTCTAATAATTTTGCTTTTAAATCCATATTAAATACTTTTAATTGTGTGTGAATATTATATTCATTATTTACATTAATCAAAGTGCAAATATATAAAACAAATACTAATCTTATCCTTATATAAAATATTTTTTTGCCAAATTCTAACCAAAAAAATAAAGGATAAAATAAAATTGTACTTTTGCGTGTTTTCTATTGAAGGGAATAGATAAAACTTGTTAACTAATTTGTTTATCGACAATATAATATATCTCAATGGCTGGATGGAGTATGGAGCATAGTACCTAGCGTAAAACATTATCTGCTAGCGAATTATAAAATAATCTCAAATAATAAATAACGTAATGTATTCATATATCGAAGGAAAAATAACTGAAATAAATCCTGCATATGTAATTATAGAAACCGGTGGGATAGGTTATATGATAAATATTTCCTTAAATACTTTTTCGCATATCAAGGATAAGGAAATATGCAGAATATTAACTCATTTTGTTGTTCGTGAAGATGCAATGACTCTTTACGGATTTGCTAGGGAAGAAGAAAGGGAGCTTTTTCGTCATTTAATATCTGTTTCTGGTGTTGGAGCAAACACTGCACGAATGATTCTTTCATCCCTGACATCGAAAGAAATCATTGAAGCTATAACCACTAATAATGTTTCTGTACTACAATCAGTTAAGGGAATTGGTGCAAAATCTGCACAGAGAATTATCGTCGACCTCAAAGACAAACTCAGTAAAGATAAAAACATCACAGAAATTTTCGAAACATCATACAATACACTAAAAGAAGAAGCGTTATCAGGTTTATTGATTCTGGGGTTTACTAAAAACGCAGCTGTAAAGGCTCTTGATAAAATCCTTAAAACAAAAAGTTCGCCATTTACGGTTGAACAATTAATAAAAGATGCTTTAAAAATATTATAGGCAAAAACATACTAGGAATAGCAGATTAAAAAATTGGATTTCTTTTGGAGCAAGTTATAAAATATTTCCTGAAACTCTCTTTTGTACTTTTTATCCTTGTTAGTGTATGGGATACTTATGCATCTGTGAACCCCATCAGGTTTTCTTATTCAAATCCACCTGATTCTATTCCGGGTGGTGACACTTCAAATATCGACCTCCCATATCCGCTCAATGAAGAAACTTATCCTTTTGACGGGACAGAAAATACAGGAGGAATACTTTTGAATGATCCTGCTAACATCACAACCACCATTGAATACGACCCCATCAATAATGAGTACATCTTTTATAAAAAAATTGGTGATTTAAATTATCGCGTTCCTAATACCATGTCTTTTGAAGAATACCTGAAATATGACATGGAAAATTCCCTGAAGAGTTATTTTCAGCAACGGGCAAAAGCATCAGGTATGGATGGCAGAAAAGGCCTTATCCCTGAGATCCGTGTAGGTAATGAGGTTTTCGATAGAATATTTGGCGGAAATACTATCGATATTCGTCCACAAGGATCAGCTGAACTTACATTCGGAATAATTGCCAACAACCGTGAGGATCCAACACTTGACGTCAGACAAAGACGAACGGTTAACTTCGATTTCAAGCAAAAAATCCAAATGAGTGTTATGGCAAAAATTGGTGATAAAATTGAATTCAATACCAATTATAATACAGAAGCAACATTTGATTTTGATAATAAGTTAAAACTCAAATATGAGGGTAAGGAAGATGAGATAATCCAACTGATTGAAGCCGGGGATGTCACTCTTCCATTAACAAGTACACTTATTACAGGTAGCCAGAGTTTATTTGGTATAAAAACAGAACTTCAATTTGGCCGGACAACAGTAACTACAGTCTTTTCTCAACAAAAAAGTGAGTCATCAAGTATTACCGTTGAAGGAGGAGCAACCACTAACACTTTCGAATTTTCTGTTGACCAATATGAAGAAAATAAGCATTTCTTCCTATCCCAATATACCAGAGAGCATTATAATGGTGCCCTGGAAACATTACCACTAATTAGCTCACCAATCACCATAACAAAAATTGAGGTGTGGCGAACCACTATCGGTTCTGCTGTTCAAGATAACAGAAACATTGTAGCTTTCATGGATCTTGGTGAATACCATCCATATAACACAGATGTAATTAGTCCAACTCCGGGTGCAAAACAAATTCCTTCTAATTTTGCCAATGATCTGCTGTCACAATTGGATCTTAACCAGATAAGAGACATCAATGCTGTTTCAAACTATCTCAAAGGTACTTTTGATTTTGTTTCCGGAATAGATTTTGAAAAAGTTGAAAACGCAAGAAAATTAAATCCTTCAGAATACACATTCAACTCCAAGCTGGGATTTATTTCTCTTAACACATCCCTAAATTCTGATCAGATTCTTGCAGTTGCTTTTCAATATACTGTGATAGGTGAAGACAGCATTTACCAGGTTGGTGAATTCTCTGATGAAGGTGTAAGCTCTCCCCAGTGCCTGATTGTTAAACTACTAAGATCCACAAGTATTAACACAAGAATACCGCTTTGGAACCTCATGATGAAAAATGTGTATTCCATCGGTGCCTACCAGGTTAATCCCGAAGACTTTGTTCTTAATATTCTTTATGAAGGTGGCACAGAAGGTGTTCCTACAGGTTATATTACAGAGGGAGATATTGCTGGAGTTCCTTTGATAAGGGCTTTGAATCTTGATAATCTGGATCAACAGTTAAATCCGCCTTATGATGGTGTTTTCGACTTTATTGATGGTGCTGCATCACAAGGAGGAACTATTCAGGCTTCTAATGGCAGAATTTATTTTACCTTACTTGAACCCTTTGGTGAAGATCTGAGAAAAGCAATCAATGATCCGGCTGTTGCAGATAAATATGCATATGATTCTCTTTATACTATGACTAAAACCGGGGCGCAGCAGTACCCCGACAAAAACAAATTCCTTTTAGAAGGTTTTTATAAATCTGCCTCAGGATCGGAAATCTCTTTAAATGCGATGAATGTCCCACAGGGATCAGTTGTTGTTACAGCTGGTGGAATTGTCTTAACAGAAAATGTGGATTATACTGTTGACTACACATTAGGAAGAGTTAGAATTATAAATGAAGGTATTTTGAACTCAGGTACACCGATAAATATTTCACTTGAAAGTAATACTCTTTTTAATATACAGACCAGACGTATGATGGGTACTCATATTGATTACCTGGTAAACAATGACTTAAATATTGGAGCAACCATTTTAAATTTGCACGAACGTCCGCTTACCCAGAAAGTTAATTATGGTGATGAACCTATATCAAATACCATATGGGGAATGGATTTTGCTTTTCAGAAAAATTCCCGTTTTGTTACTAAGTTAATAGACAAATTACCATTTTACAGCACCAAAGCACCTTCAAGGGTAACAATGGATGGTGAATTTGCACATTTCATTCCCGGGCATTCAAAGGCAGTAGGTAAAGCCGGAACATCATATATTGATGATTTTGAAGGTAGTAAATCTACTATTGACCTTAAAAATATAAGTCGCTGGTTTCTTGCAAGTACTCCTCAGGGGCAAACTAATCCCGGCATGTTCCCTGAAGCTGCATTGGGCACAGGGCTTATTTATGGTTACAACAGAGCCCGACTTGCATGGTATGTGATTGATCCACTGTTTTATGATAAAAGCGGTAGCCTGAAACCTCCAAATATAGATAAGACTGAGCTTTCAAAAAATTCTGTTCGTGTGATCCCGGAGAATGAAGTATTTCCAAACAAAGAACCGGATAATGGTATCCCTATGGATATCCCGGTCTTTAACCTTGCTTTTTACCCTGAAGAAAGAGGACCTTATAACTTTGACACTGATGCAACTGATTATTCCAAGGGAATTGATGCTGACGGAAAGCTGGAGAACCCTGATAGCAGATGGGGTGGAATTATGAGAAAAATTGAAACAACCGATTTTGAAGCTACGAATGTTGAATATATAGAATTCTGGATGATGGATCCTTTTGCTGATGATCCAAACAGCACAGGTGGTCAACTGTTCTTTAACCTTGGTGATATTTCAGAAGATATTCTACGTGATTCCAGAAAAAGCTATGAGGATGGTCTACCAACTTCTGACCTCGTTGAAAATGTTGATACAACTATATGGGGAAGAGTACCAACACTTCAATCACTGGTTGGAGCATTTGATAATGAAGCTTCATCCCGACCATACCAGGATGTTGGTTATGATGGCCTCAGAAATACTGATGAAGAAAGTTTTTATGCAGGCTTCTTGTCTGATGTTGGTGCAATAGTTAATCTACCTGCATATAATGAATTTCTGAGTGATCCTTCTGGCGATAATTATCATTATTTCAGAGGCAATGATTATGATAATGATTCCAAATATAGCAGTATTCTTGAAAGATACAAAAACTTTAATAATCCTGATGGTAACTCCCCCACCTCCGACCAGAATCCGCATGGTGAAAAATACCCAACCCTGGCAACAACTCTTCCAAATATTGAAGATATTAATGATGATAACACTCTCAGTGAAGATGAAAGATATTTTCAATACGTGGT
>JAIOTT010000164.1 GCA_021106655.1 Bacteroidales bacterium | reverse complement strand
GTTCCTGAGGCTCCTAAACACTGCTGCACTGAGTTTGCTATAGTTACAATACGAGGTACAATATTTATTGTGTAATCCTCAGTCTCACCATATGGATAGTCACCACAAGGATCAATAAGGCTCATATCAGAAGTTTCCCTGCAAACAACACGCATTCTGGTTGTTGCACCTGATGCTGCATTCATTGGAACTGTAACTGTTGTATTATATAACATTGGAGAAACATCAGGGCCAAATGCAGCAACCTCTTCACCTGCGTCACTGAAATCGAGATCAGCATTCCAGTCTATATAAACCTTAACACCTTTAGCAGAGTTATTACCACAAGTTCCAGTCTGAACTAATAAAGGGTAGGTGAATCCGATTTTTACATCAGTTGATATGTTAGTAAAGTCGGAATATGTTTCGCAGGTATTTCCGAATGAACCATTCATAATGGTATTGAATACTACAGAGTCAATCTTTGAATCAATAGGAGATGTTGCTGATGAAAGGCACCAGCTTTTGCTTTCAACAAGTAATTCATTCTTTTTTATTATGGTGTTCTGAGCATTTAGGGAAATACTAAATATCATAAACGTACAAAAAGCAATAATTTTTGTATTCTTTTTAGAACAGATTATAGAGAGTGACTGTCTTTTCATAGCTTGAATTTTAGATTATCTTAAAAATTTAAGCTCGAAAGATATGAAAAAAAACAATCCCCTATGTCAAGTTTTTTTGTAATTTCGAATTGGGCACAGCTTAAAAGGGTGTGCGCCCTTCGTTGCTGCGCACTCATGGCGCACTTAATCTTTAATACACCTGACAGAGTAGCCATAACTCTTGTAAAAATTGAGCCGGCCAATATTGGCGTGATCGCCTCTCAGGTTACGATAGCAGCCATAACTGCCATACAGTGTAGATGACCAAAAATATGCGTTGTATTCCAAATAGGCAAATATTCCATTGTGGCGTCTGTAGCCTCCAGGCAATGCAGTAAAGAGACTGCTGTTGGTAGCACCAGTATTTGGGGCAATCCAATGAGTAGTTCCAGTTTCTTTTAAATTTCCACCTGCATCTGTTCCGCGATATTGCAAATCATTCCATTCAGGATCAGGGTATCCGTAGAAGCTGTCAACTTCGCCTTCCAGTATTTTCCACTCCTCATCACTTGGTAAATGCCAGCCGGCAGGGCATATCCCTTGCACACCACTTGGAACACTATTGCTGCTGGAAGCACCGTCCATAACTGCAGGCCAGTTATACAGAACACCGTATATTTGATAATTTGATGTTGCCTTTGCTGCTGCAACATTAGTCCCCTGATAACCATAAACGTAAAAGTGAGGTGTAGTTGTTGAACCAACATTTGAAGGGTTAACTGATGGTAGATAAGCAAGATTTTCATCCATCCAGCACTGTGATCCTATTTGAACTGTTGAGTACTCATGACCATCTCTTTGGTCAATCAGGCTGCCACATGGGTTCGTCTTCACCCCCGGTGGCACCGGAGTCACAAATATTGTAGTTATTGAAGTCAAACCTGTCAGATTTACTAGATTTTGAATTATGATTGATGGATCATTATCCGGGCCGCTGTATTTAACTGTGCCGTTCATATTAATATCCTCATCATAGTATCCATTAGTTGTAGCTGTGATGTTTGTTGAACCTGTCTGGTTCACGATAAGTTGCAGCACCAGGCCCCGGTCATTATTTGGGCCGCTGTATTTCAATATGCCATCGCTATTAACATCTCCACCTATCATTCCATATACTCCGGGTTCAAGTTCTATTAAAGCCTGGGAACCTCCTCCATATGGAGGGAAATTCAACGTATCACTGAAATCATAAACTGATGCATTCGGTATAGCTATCGGGTTTGCACTCATAACAGGCAAATGATTACGGTGATGCAGGCATAAATAATAATTTCCTGGTGGGACACCATCAAAATTAACTGATGGTGCAAGATTTGTATCTGCGATATTTCCATCATTAAGTAAAATAGCAGCGCGTTGAGCGACTATCAGGGATGAATCTGCCGCATCACGTAGTTCAACGAGTATCCAGTCGACCATATTTACAGGTATTGAATTAAGTGTTTCATTACCAATATGGTTCCATGGAATTCTATCATAGGGTTGATTATTTGGTAATATGCTTTGCAAGTTTGTATTCATTAATCCACTACCTGCATAAGGACACTGGAGCAAAGTTTTTACTTTTACCGAAGTACTGCTCAGGGTTTGATCCCCACCTTTACCGTACAAGCCGCCCTGGTAACCACCGGCCGGGAAATACTGGCTATAACAGATTGCCGTTGTAAAAAACAATATGAACAACAGCACACTTTTCTTTATTATTTTATTTGTTTTCATTTTTATTGCTCCTTATTATATAATTAATATTCATATTTTACTTGCTTTATAGCTTCTATTGCTATTCCTATCCCAGCAAATACATAAATAGAATTACTATCCCTCTTTTCTTTTGTTGCTGAAACCAATATTGTGTTCGTATATTTTTTATTTCTATTCATCTTTTAGTACTTGCTTGATTGTTTTCATCCTTTTTCTTTCCATTTCCTCTTGTACGGTATAATTTATTATAAAAGTCAAATTATCCTATCCTCTAATTATTCTATCGCTTTTTTGCCAAGCTTACCAGTTTCATCAATTTCAAAAGATTTTGTATTAGGTTTTGCCTTAGGTTTTGGTGGTTGAGGATCTGCTTCGAAAAATTCACCTACAGTATCTGGAAAAACTTCTGAATCACAAAAACGCCAATATTGGGATAGAACATCACCAGTAAAAGCTTTTACTTTACATTGAAAAAGATTTGCAATATTTTGTATAAATTCCTTGTTCTGTCCAACCTGACATCCATGTAAATGAATTGTAGCTCCTGACATCGCATTACGTACCATATCTAAAATAGGTTGTACAATGCAAAATTCACTAAAACTATTTATAGTAGAAGTCTGATAAGCTTTTGGATTCTTAAAATAATTAAGGTACATTATTTGACATCTTAAGCTACTAGCAGTAAGGATATTTGGCATGTCGCTATTTACACCTTTTCCGGTTCCATGTCCATAAAAATGTAATTCTGTAATTTTTTTCCCTGTTACTAAATAAACAAAAAGTAAATGAATTGCTAACGTCTTAATTGTACCATCCGTACGCAGATCATACTTGTCTTCAGTTTTTTCTCGAGCTACCTTTTTTACAATGTCATCTGCAGGCTTGTCTGATGCTACATTCACTACTGCTCCTATACATAAAACCTGATCAAAATGACTCCCATCGTTATTATATGACAACTCAGCACGGATGTTACAATTA